>JAGLNY010000190.1 GCA_023139255.1 Spirochaetales bacterium | reverse complement strand
ATGTCGTACCTGATTTAAAATAAAAGTCTTATACTTCGATTAACTCAGTATGACTTTTATTTCGAGTTATCGCGAAATTCTTTCGTGATGCTTTTCTTTACTTCTGCTTCCACAGGGTACATTTCAGCTTCCATTTGCTCCGTAGGATCTAATGTAGATCTTCCATCTCTCGGGAAGAACGTTTCTTCTGAGTATTTCTTAGTATCAAAGTCTTTTCTCATAGGTGGAATTGTTTCCCATCCTTCAAGTACAAATGCATCATCAACTCTTGGACATCCGGGAAAATCTATTCCGTACATTTCTTTCAATTCTCTTTCATAGACCCTTGCACCTGCCCAGAGTTGATTAATACTGGTCATGGTAGGATTCTCTCTGTCGATGAAAACTCTTACAATAGTATCAGCATTATTGTTATAGTTTCTTAGAAGATATGTCAGTTGAAATTGATTATCTTCAATATGATCAACACATGATATCATAGTTAAGTGATCGTATTTCTCAAATTCCTTAAGATATAATATCACACTCTCAAGGTCTTTTTTCTCTGCAGTAAGAAAAACCTGATTGGCTTTATGCTCGTTGATATCTTTGATATTGAATTTTGTTAAAATAAAGATCGCTCTTCTGTTTTGTTACAGGTTCTATCTCAATTTTTTCTTTAATTCTTTTTAATATTTGTTCCATTCAATTTCCTACCAATTATAATCAGGCATATTCCAATCTTTTATGATCTTTTTCTGGTTTGCCTTGTACCAGTCAAAATTCTCAATGTACTTATTCATCCCTTCAGCTTTTCCTTCGCGGATAATTCCCTTAAGGGTGTTGAAACCGGCAAGAAGGGCTTCGGGCCGGGGCATACATCCGGCAATATAGACATCTACCGGGATATAGTGATCGAGCCGGTTTATGGTATTGTAGCTGTCCCAGTACATGCCGCCGTTTACCGTACAGCTGCCGAGACCGAGAACGAATTTAGGGCCCTGCATCTGTTCATAACTCCTGACAATCCTTTTTGTGGTTTTAACTGATGCGTACCCGCCAATTACGAAAACACATGACTGTCTGGGAGTGGGACGGGGCTGGATTCCATACCGGTACATATCGTATCGTGATGTCATTAAGGGGCGCAGCTCAATCGCACCGCACCCTGTGCCGTAACCCAGGATCCAGAGGGATTGTGACCGTGCCCAGTTGGCAAATTTTTCAAGGATACCTCTATACGGTTCCACAGCATGAGGCCGTGTGTCGCAGAAGTATGCTTTATCCTGATCTGTGAGTCCGTCATTCGCCAGCTTCATCTGATTTGCTATTTCATCAATTTGTGTTTTATTTTCACTCATACAAGCTCCTAAATCATCTGCAGCACAACGGCCGCAATCCCAATCAGTGTGGGAATCCCGAGGAAAAACCGGATTGCCTGATCAGTCCTGAATCTTGGGAATGATGCCCCGACAACTACCGTATAGAGATAGATGATAAATGTTTTGATAATCATCATCCAAATGCTTGTTGCGCCGCCAAAGTAGAGGTTCATAAACAGGACAAGTTTCGCGGCGTTGAAAATCGCACGGTTTGTCTGGAGCATTCCCAGAAAACTTGACTGCATCTCAGTCGGCGGACCAATGGGTATCTCCTGCGGGGCTATAACCACACTGAACGGGTTCCCCATCGACATACCCAGAAATGATATCATTGCTGCTATCGTTGCCAACGGATTAGTGAATACTATCCAGTTCAATACACCACCCTGCTGTACAGCTACCAGTTCGGTAATAGAGAGGGTATGATACTGCGCAGCTATCGCTATAACAGAAAGTGCAAACGGGACTTCAAACGCCGTCATCTGGGCAAGTCCCCGTGCTACCCCGATAGGGCTGTAGGGGTGTCCGCCCCGCCCGGCTCCGAGGGCCATCCCCAGCTGGCCGAAAAAGATGAAATACATTACCAGCAGCAGGTCCCCGGAAAACGAGAAGTTCACGAATACCACAGACCCAAACACGGCAGGTATAAACAGATAGGTCCCTAGCCCGCCGGCCAGTCTGAATACCGGTCCCAGGTAGAACATAACACCGTGGAATATTCCGGTTCGTTTAAAATTATTCTTTAGAATATCTATGTAGGGCTGCCAGACGGGCTGACCGATCCTTCCCTGGACCTTTGCACGTACCCGCGCCATTGTTCCTACGAGGAGCAGACCATAATTTGTAATCACAAACAGTGATATCAGCGTATATAACGCCTTAAGTACTATATCCTTCATAGATCTAGAATCCCCCTCTCAACAGCAGTAGAAAAATGGTTACATAGAGCACTATCAGCAGCACGTATGTCTGAATATTCCCGCTGTACAATTTCCGGACGGCTGACCCGGTAACTTCAGCAATAGATGCAGTCCATTTCCAGAAGCGGGTAACCCCCGGGTTTAGCAGGAAGCCGAGTGCTGTCCGGTAATGGGCAAAAAAGTTGTAGCCGAAATGTGTTGTTTCAGGTTTATACGGTCGTTCAGCGGCGAAAACAATATTAAACTGCCCAACCATCTGTGTATTCTTCCTCTGTACAATCAGCATCCATATCAACGGGACCATAAAGACTCCCATGGTTACAAACATGACCGCGTTGCCGTTCCAGTATCCCAACGTTGATAATACCGTGTACCCATCAAATTCAATACCGGTAGGAAAATAGGGTAAAATCGCATTCTGCAATGGTTTTAGGATTGTATTCGGGTACATGGAAAAGAGCATAATACCGATAATGCTGATAACTTGCGGGATGAGAAACCATATCGGTGCCTCTTTCACGTTCCGGTGCTCATCCTTCAGCTGCCCGAGGAAAATAACATGGATAAGCCTGAAAAGATAAAGAAATGCTATTGCGGATGCAAACATGGCAATTCCGGCCTGCAGGTACCAGCCTTTTTCAATCAACGCTGTATAGAGCATCCATTTTGCCCCGAAACCGGTCAGCGGCGGTACACCTGAAAGCGCTATAATTGCGATTAGCACGGTAAAGAAACTTATCGGCATGCGTGAGATGAGACCGCCCATCTGGTACATCATTCTTGTTTTTACCCGGTAAATTACCCCCGCTACGGCAACAAACAGCATTCCCTTAAACAGAAGGTGCGTTACCGCGAGATAGAGGCTGTTCATCCATCCTAATTGTGTCATGAGGGCAAAGGAGAGCAGCATGTAGCCGACTTGCCCCATTGAGGAGTATGCCAGTGTATACTTAATATCTTCCTTAAATAGAGCAAGAAAAGCCCCGGCAAAGGCGGTCAGGGCCCCGATCCACCCAAGTAGTGAGGAGAGTGATATTTGAGGGAACAAACCTGCAGCCCTGCCCGGAAAAAGCAGGGGAGCCGCGAACAAGCCCGCTGTGATAAACAGCATATAGAGACCGGCCTTGCTTAAGACAGTTGAGAAGAATGTTGAGATGTCATCTTCTGATTCTGCGTAACTGCCCGGCAGCCAGATATGGAGTCCCAGTGAACCCATTTTAATCAGGAAACCGAGACCCAGAAGTATTGTTGAGACAGTTTCCGTATCAGCCTGCCCCGGTAAAATATCAGCAAAAATGGAAGATCCGCCTACCGCCAGTCCTCCAAGAATAAGGAATGCACCGGCCAGTGAAAAAAGCAGGTACCTGAGGGACGCCCCTGAAGCTTTTTCGCCGCGGGCGATAAGGAAAAATGAAGTTACTGTCATAAGCTCCCAGGAAAAAAAGAATCCCAGACTGCTTTTGCATACAAGAAGGTTACCCAGGGAAAAGATCATGGCCATAAGCATACCCATAAGTCCCGGGTGTCTGCCTTCACGATTTGCAAGCGGAAACATCTGTATAGCCGATCCCGCAATAAATATAATCCCGAAAATCATCCTGAGTCCATCAAGATCTGGAATTATGATTGCCCCATACACCGCCGTAACAGCAATGCCGGCAAAAACCTGCAGCTTAATCGGTATCCTGAGTACATCCAGAACCGTGAACAGGGCTAAGGCTGCCAGAGGGAGGAACAGGATGGTTTCATCTACCCCTGCCGGACCGTTTGCCGTAAGTAGTGATATTGCCGGAAGGATCCCTGCCGCTAATAGAAGCAGTGCACTGATAAACGGTGCGGCTATTGAGCGCAGGCTTGAAAACTGAGGAATTCCCGCTGCCCTGCTTGCATCTTCAATATTTTCTAACGGAAAATCTTCCGGTACAATTTCGTCATGGATATCCCCGGTATCTTTCTCCGTTTTCATATAGTTCAGGAACCAGCGGAATAGATACCACGCTTCAATGAGGGAGCCAAGCAGGATTACTGCTGTAAGAAAATAGTTCCCAGTTGCAGCAAGAGCCATGATTAAAATCCATTTTGCCCAGAAAGCGGGAAATGGGGGCAATCCGGCCAAAGCTGCTGTGAGCAGCCCGAACAGTCCTGCGACGGCTGGTCTCTTTCGTAATAAACCATTCGTTCCGGAACCGTTGATGTTTTCCGCATTCATAATACCGCTAAGCCAGAACAAACCGGCTTTGCTCAGCAGATGACTTCCTGCAAATAAAATAAGCAATAGGAAAATCCCTCCGGAAATCGGTATCCCGGGAATACTGAACCCTGCAAGCAGTTCAGAGCTGTTGAGAATATTGCCTAAACCGGCAATAAGGATCAGCAGACCCAACTGCCCGATGGATGAATAGCCAAGCATTCTCCTGACTTTGTCCTGTTTCATTGCCAGCAGCTGGGAAAAGAAGAATGTCATCCCACCGCTTATGGTTATCAGTTTCAACAGATCAGGGCTGAACAGGGGAATCAATTTATAAAATACAAAAAAGATTCCGGTTGCACTTACCGCGCTGGCCATTGCTGAAATTCCGGGATCTGACGCCTCATACGCATCAACACCCCAACCGTTTGCCGGGAAGGGTTTTAACTCAATCAGCATTGCTGCAGCAACAAGGAATACCGCAGTGACACCCGCTTTCCCGCCAAGTATACCGGAAGCGCCAGGATTACCACCGGCACTCTCACTTACTGCAATAATCCCGTCAATATTCAGCGTTCCCGTAAGTCTATAGATGTAGATAACGCCAATCAGGAACAGGGCAGCTGCTATACCGCCGGCTATCATATATTTGAAGCCAGCTTCATATGCATCACCCTTTTTCGCGAACGAGATGAGTGCATAGAGTGATATTGAGGCTATTTCAAGGAATACGAAAACGTTAAACAGGTCGCGGGTCAGGATCAGGCCGTTAATTCCCAGGAGCATTGTCAGAAAAAGCACCTGGACCTTCCCCTTCCATTCCGGGTTGCTTCGCAGCATAAAAAACAGTCCGCCAAGCAATGCTGCTGTATTTATCATTATCAAGAACAGAGTCTCTTCCATCCCCACGCGCAGGTTTATAGAGAGAGGAGCCTGAAAACCGGCTGTATTTACAATAACTGCATCAATCCCCGATCCGGTGAGATACACAAACCAGGATACCGGCAGCGCGGCTGCAAACAAAAGAACGGCTGAAACCAGTACTCTGGATGCCGTTTTCCCAGCCTTTTCAAAAAGAGGATGCAGAAACGCAGCCCCAAGTATGACCACTATCAAATATATTGGGCTTACCATTTCAACTCCTTCACTGCATCTATAGAGAGACTTTTTCTGGATGTGTATACACGGACTGCATAACTCAACATCAATGCCGTAACAGCCAGCCCTATTACAATTGCAGTAAGGACCAGGGCGGAGGGTACTGGATCTACCACTTTCCCGACAGCATCCTCAACAATTAGTGCCTCGTCAAAAATCGGGGCTGTCCCATTCTTAACATAGCCTATCCCGATCATTACCATATGAACCCCGGTATCAAGCAATGAAAAACTGATTATCATCCTGAATATATCCCTTCTGGTCATGAGTCCCCAGAAGCCGATGAGGGAGAGCAGAAATCCCAGGAGCAGTACAAGCTGTGTCATATTCATGATGCAGACCTCCTCATGGTATCAACAATCCCGGTGAGCTCTGCACCGACTTTTATTCCAATAAGTGAGTAGATTACCGGTATGGCTCCCGCACTGAACACTTGGCCGAATTCACCGGCCGGGAGAAATCTCGGATCCAGGAATCCGGCTGCAAACCAGAGCCCGAGAAGTCCGACTGCGACATAAGCCGCCCCGGAGAATGCCTCTGCAATCTGGAGAATGGTGTGTCCCATCTTCCTGTCACTGTCCGCAAAAAAGAGAAGCAGGGTGGCTGACGTTATTACTACGCCTCCCTGAAATCCGCCGCCGGGAGTCAGGTGACCATGTACAAATATATAGATACCGAACATCCAGATAATCGGGAAAAGAAGTGCTGCTCCGGTTTTGAGAAGTTCAGAGCCGGTTCTTCTGGAATGATCTTCCCCGGAATCTTTTTTTCCTTTAGCGATGGTGCCCGGTTTTTTTGGCTTCCTGGCGGCAAGAAGCATGGTTACTCCTGCTGTGGCAGCAAAAAGCACTGTTACTTCACCTAGGGTATCAAGCCCACGGTACGTTACGACAACTGATGTAACCAGGTTTGCCGCCCCAAGGTCATCCGCCCCGTCTGTTACATATTCTGTTGCGATTTGTGAAAGGTTCTCTGCATCTTCAATCCCCCAGGCAAGCGGGTACATGCCTACAGCAATTGCTGCAAGTGCAAGTACAATAATAAATCTCTTTATCATTCTCCCACCTCCTGACCAGAGTTTTGGTCAGCATCTGTCTCTTTTTTCTCTTTTTTCGACGATGCGTCCTTAATCCTTGACCAGGCAAACAGAAAAACTACTGTTGTCAGGGCGGAACCGATTGCCGCCTCGGTCATTGCTACATCCGGTGCCCCTACCAAGAGATAGATGATGCTTGCCAGAAGTGATACAGCCCCGGCAGCAATTATCGCTGATACGGTATCCTTAATATATAAAGCAGCAATACCGCCGCCCAGCATGAGGATACCTATAACTACAAGAATGGTTATACTCATACCTGATCTCCTTTGCCGGTGTCTTTTGCTTCTTCAGCTTTTTCGACAGCAAGGTCGTCCCGTACTTCCAGATCGTTACTCCCTTTGAGCAGGGGGCTTTTTCCAATGAAGTGCAGGGCCCTGGCAAGTACGTGTGATGAGAGGGGGTTTGTTATAAAAATGAATATAGTTAAAGCCAGCAGCTTCCCCCACCAGGATGGGTTCGCAAACCCGATCCCGATAAAAAACAGCAGGCTCCCAAGTGTGGTTGCCTTTGTCCCGGTCTGCATTCGGTTATAGGTGTCCGGCATCCGAAAAATTCCTATTGCCGCAAGAAGAAGAAACAGGGATCCGGCAAGGGAGATAAGGGCTCCGATAATTGCGAGTACTTCCATGCTACAGCCCCCTTTCCATATATCTGGCCACGGCGACAACTCCAAGAAAGCTGATTAACCCATACACCAGTGCTACATCAAGATAGATAATACGGCCCAGAAAGTGTGCAAGAAATGCTATTATAGAAAGAACCATGATCGTCATGGCATCAAGCGCAACAACCCTGTCACCAAGTTCGGGTCCGGCCAGTATCCTGAAAAAAGTAATTACAAATGCTATAAATGTGATTACAGCCGCTATATTAAAAATTATGTCAGCCAAAGATCACCTCCAGGTACTTCTCAAACTGAGATACTATTTTCTGTGTCGCGGTATCCGCATCCCCGGCATCCACAAAAATCCAGTGAATAAATAGTTCATCACCTTTTATCTCCACGGTAATTGTACCGGGTGTCAGGGTGATGGAGTTTGCCAGAGCGAGTCTTCCCAGTCGGGATTTCAGGCGTGTTTTCACTTTTACTATTCCCGGTTTTATGGGAAGTACTGGTTTTATTACCCTGAATGCCACATCAATATTCGCCCGGAAAATTTCTTTAATCAGGACAAATATATACACGACAGTAAAGATTAACCGTTTAGGGGCCAGGCCTATTTCCGCATAAACTCTGTTGCCTGGCAGGGGCAGCAGCACAAGAAGCAGCGCAATTGCCAGTCCGGTATACAGTTCCTGCAGAGAAAAGGGGTAAATGAGAATCAGCCATACCCCTGCAAGCACAAGGAATGCTTTCAGGCGATAAGTAAATGTTTTCATTTTCACTCTTATCTCCTTTATATAGATAAAAATTTAATTATTCAACAATTTAATACATATTAAAGTGTTAATATGAAATATGTCAAGGTTTATTGTAATTTTTTTTATCAGATTACTCGTTTGTATATTGCACCAAAGGGTGTTACACCAATTGCATTCCCGTTGTATGATAATATTTTATCCTTTAATGATATTTTAATTGAATAACTAATATTATATTGTCTATTATATATATTCATGGTAGAATATTAGCATGAACACAACTATGCTGACTTTGATGAATACAGCTGAAACCGGCAAGTCCCTGGCTGCTCGTACCAAAACTTTACGTCTGTTAAAAAACTGGACGCGGGAAACACTGGCCCGACGCGCAGGCGTTTCAACTGCCTCTCTCAAACGGTTTGAGACCACCGGCAAGGCCTCTTTGGATTTGATTCTCAAACTCGCCCATGCCCTGTCCCGTCTGGACGAGTTCAGCGAACTGTTTCAGCCGCCTGCAGCACAAAGTATAGAGGAACTTGACCGTCGTGCAGGTAAGATTATCCGCAAACGAGGCAGTATATGAAAAAACTGACTGTATGCTTTACACGCAGTCCTGGAGAATTCCTGCCAGTTGGTATATTGGCTGAAGACCGCGGACGAGTCTACTTCGAATATGATCCCGAGTTTCTCACTACAGGGTTGAATCTTTCACCATTCCATCTGCCGTTTGGAGGAGGATTGTTCGAGCATACCGATCGCCAATTCGGTCCTCTGCCAGGCGTATTTGATGATTCGCTGCCTGATGGATGGGGGCTGCTGTTGATGGATCGTCACTTTCGTTCGCGGGATCTGAATCCGACTGACGTAAGCGTGCTTGACCGCCTCTCATGGCTGGGAACGTGCACAATGGGTGCACTGACTTACCACCCGCCGGCAAATCACAAAAACGTGGATGTCAGCGTGTTCAATTTGCACGATCTCGCTCATCAGTCGCAGGAAATTCTTGCGGGCACTGCCAGGGAAGTACTTCCGCAACTATTGCGAGCCGGCGGTTCACCCGGTGGAGCCCGGCCTAAAGTGCTGGTAGGATTCAACCCTGTTACCGGTAAGATCATATCCGGGGAAAACGATCTGCCCAAAGGATTCGAGCACTGGATTATTAAGTTCACCGCTAAAAACGACACATTCGCATCAGGAGCCATAGAGTATGCCTATTCCCTGATGGCTGCCGACGCCGGCATAGATATACCGACGACACGACTGTTCGAGACCTCCGAAAGTGACCGTTTCTTCGGGGTTAAGCGTTTCGACCGCGATGGGAACCGTCGTTTCCACGTCCATACATTCGGTAATCTGATCCAGTCAAACTTCCGCATCCCCTCTGTCGACTATGCTGATTTTCTCAAGGCCGCATCGCTGCTGACGCGAAACCATCAGGACGTACTGCAGGCCTTTCGCCGTATGGTTTTCAATGTACTTGCCCACAATCGTGATGATCACGTGAAGAATTTTTCATTCCGGCTGGATGACCAAACGAATGAGTGGTCGTTATCCCCAGCCTACGACCTGCTGTACACACCAGGGGTTGGCGGCGAACACACCATGACACTTGCCGGCGAGGGCCGAACCCCCGGACGTTCGCACATCCTCAAACTAGCCGGGCAAGTCAATGTATCCAGGCAAGACGCCGAACGTATTATCAACGAAGTACAATCAACTGTCTCCCAATGGTCAAACTACGCCGTTCAGACGGGTGTTTCACAAACTGAAATTAACCGGGTTATATTAAACCCGGAATTGTGATGATTGTGCATAGACCAGAACAAAAATATAACTTAATTCCAACCAGCGGTTCGGATTTTCATCAAGCAGAAGACTGTGCCAAAGGTGGAATGATACTCAAACAACCTGTTTCTCATATTAAGGAATTTATACAGATACTGAAAACAGATTCTCCTGAATTAATACAAGCATAGAAGAAGAAAACATAAAAGAAACACATACAAAAACAAGGCCGTCCAAATCAATAAAGGACAGCCCTGTAATAGCTATACGACTCCAGTCCGGTACTACGGGTCCGTACTGAAAATTTATGAAATTCTTCTCCCTGTTCTATAAATTAAAACCGAAAGAGACCATCACACGTGGAAAATTAGGTCCATATTTCAGAAAATAGGTTTCCGCATCGTCAGGAAAGTTGTTAAATGCAGCAAAGCCGACAATTTCCTGTACCAGTTCGGCAGGAAGTGCCGCAGCAACATTCACATTGACAAAGAGCGCCTTGACCCCTACACCGAGGGAAACTTCCCCTTGCTCAAGAGAGATGATATCCGAGGAAAATACATCCTCAAGTGGTCCGATAAGATACTGCTTATAGCCGCCCCGGAAATCCACCTGTGCCAGTTCACCAATATGCACACCCACTTCGGCACCTATATTCAGAAACCTTTTAGCATCATCTCCAATGTTTTTTAGATCCGCACTTACCAGTAAATTAAATAACGGTTCCCGCCAATAAATTTTCCTCATACTCGGATCAAATGATACTCCGATATTTGCGGTTTTTGCTGCCTTATCAACTAAAGCCTCAAAGTCAATATCCTTCAATTCACCATTCTCGTCCAGGATCAAGCCAAGAATACTGTCGACATAGGCTCCTACAGTCAAACTTCCCATGGTGTACATTGCCCCTAATCCCATCTCTATATGGTTCTCAGTATCGGCATATATTGCAATCGCATCATCGAGAAAAATTTCTACTAAAGCCTGCTGCAATGGTGTATCCGGAACAAGCGAAGTAACATAGTCCTCAAAATCAATAAAAGAGTTAGTCGGCAACCCAAAAAGTGTTTTTACTTCCTTATAATACTTGAGATTTGCCCCAATGGATAAAGATCCAAAACCAAAGCCCATACCGGCAATAATCCCGCTTTTTTTGGAGATCTCAAATCCATAATCCAGTACAGGGATTGTACTTTTGGTTGATGAGAGTTCAACATTTGCAGGAGAGATTGTTACTCCACCAAGAAACCCAATACCGAAATTTCTGTTGGTAAAAGAGAGATTTGGTAAAATTGCCAACTTGTCGAATCCTGTATGCACTACATCCATCATTGGTATAAATTTGTCATACCAGGCGTCAAAAGCATCAAGACCATCCCAGCTCTCTTCAAACCCAAAAACAGAAGTAAACGTATTAAAAGGAACCTCTCCTTCAAGCGGATCATACATTCCATTCCCATTGTTGTCTTTATATACACCAACAGCATCATCATAACGCAAGTCCCACACATCATATCCAAACCCTTCTCTAAAATTAAACATATCAAATCCAACAAGATTGGAGTTTGTATCTGCCAAAAGGGAGAACCCCACATTGATCTCCAAATTTCGGAGATATACTAAACCTGCCGGATTGTAAAAAAGTGCATCAGCGTTATCCGCAACAGCTGTAAAAGCACCGCCCATTGCCATAATCCGGGCATTCGACGCCTGCAGTGCAGGAAGTTCAACTGCAGATGCAGCTCCGCCAATAACCAGAAAAACAACCAATATTAGTCCAATTCGTTTCATACTCTTTTCTCCATATATATATCAGGAGCCTGTCGGCTCCTATTTAGTAATCAAAGTAGTTAGTTGAAGGTTTCATAATAATACCCCACTTCAGGAAATAAATGAAGGAATCCCGTTAAACTTTGTTAACCTTTTTTATTAATAATCGCACTAATAAAATATTCCCGAATAATCCTGTTTGGCTTTGCAAAGGAGAGATAAATTGTATATAGTTGTGATGATTTTTATAAGGAGTTAATAGTAATATGAATACAAAACAATTAGCTAACGCTGTACGCATTCTCAGTATGGATGGTGTGCAGAAGGCAAATTCAGGGCATCCCGGGGCACCGATGGGGATGGCAAATATCGCTGAGGTTCTTTGGCGTCGGAATTTGAAGCATAATCCCGGTAATCCGGAATGGGTAAACAGAGATCGATTCGTACTCTCAAACGGTCATGCATCAATGCTGCTCTATTCTTTACTGCATTTGACCGGGTACGACATGCCGCTGGACGAACTAAAGAAATTCAGACAACTGCATTCAAAAACAGCCGGTCACCCTGAATATAAAGCTGTCCCTGGTATTGAAACAACAACCGGCCCGCTCGGTCAGGGACTCGCAAATGCTGCAGGAATGGCGCTGGCTGAAAAAGTCCTTGCAGCTCATTTCAACAGGGATGGCTTTTCTATTGTAGATCATTACTCCTATGTATTCACCGGTGACGGGTGTCTTATGGAAGGCATTTCCCATGAAGTCTGCTCTCTTGCCGGAACTCTCGGACTCGGGAAACTCATCGTTTTTTACGACAATAACGGAATCTCAATCGATGGTGAAGTAAAGGACTGGTTTACCGATGATACTGAGGCACGATTCAGGGCGTATGGGTGGCAGGTTATTTCTGTAACTGACGGCCATAATGCTGAAACAATCCAGGAAGCCATCAATGCGGCAAAAAAGGAGTCCGGCAAACCCACACTTATCAGCTGCAAAACAAAGATCGGGTTTGGTTCCCCGAATAAAGAAGGGAGTGAATCCAGTCATGGTGCACCTCTTGGTATTGATGAAGTAGCACTTACACGCAAAGCACTCGGATGGGAATATGATGAACCGTTTTTTGTCCCCGAAGAAGCATATAAAGCCTGGGACTGTAAAGAAAAAGGCAACAAACAGGAAGAGATATGGAACACTCTGTTCAAGAAATATTCAGAGGCTTACCCCGATCTGGCAAATGAGTTCACTGCAAGAATGAGCGGCGACCTGCCGGCCGACTGGGACGAAAAAACTTCTGCTTATATTAGCAGCCTCCAGGAGAAAGGGGAAAAAATCGCAACCAGAAAAGCTTCCCAGAACACTCTGCAGGAAATTGGCCCTATGCTGCCGTCACTGTTTGGCGGTTCAGCGGATCTGGCTCCTTCAAACCTTACTATATGGAATGGATCGAAAGCTATTTCCTCCGGTGATGCTGATGGAAATTATGTACATTATGGTGTCAGGGAATTTGGGATGTCTGCAATTATGAATGGCCTTACCCTGCATGGCGGATTTATACCATATGGAGGGACATTCCTGATTTTTATGGAATACGCAAGAAACGCGATCCGTATGGCTTCCCTCATGGGACTCCAGACTATTTATGTTTTTACCCATGATTCTATCGGCCTTGGCGAAGACGGCCCGACACATCAGCCTATTGAACAGATTGCCTCACTGCGCAGCACACCGGGGATGACGACCTGGAGACCGGCAGATACAGTAGAGACAGCGACGGCATGGAAATCCGCAATTATGAAAAGTGACGGCCCGACCAGCCTGATCCTCAGCAGACAGGGTCTTCCCGTACTTACAAGGAATGTTGAACAGATTTCCCTTATTGAGAAAGGGGCCTATATTCTCTGGGAAAATTCCGATACACCTGAATACTTGATTATAGCCTCCGGATCTGAAGTTGAGCTTGCACTTGGCGCTGCAAAGAAATTCGGGGAAACCGGGAAAAGTATCAGGGTTGTTTCGATGCCTTCACCGGAACAATTTGAGAAACAGTCCTGCGAATACAAAGATCTGGTTCTGCCTCCGGGTATAACAAAACGACTTGCCATCGAGGCTTCTCATAAGGATTTCTGGTATAAGTATACCGGACTAAACGGGGCAATTATCGGCATGACCACCTTTGGCGAATCCGCTCCTGCTGCAGAGCTTTTCACTCTTTTTGGGTTTACTGAGGAAAATATTCTGGGGACACTCGTATCCTTGTAATATTCACATCCTTGTAATACTCGCATCTTTGCAGCATTGACATATATTAAGAAAACTTAACCTCAAGAACTCTATATATTAATAGGGTTCTTTTAGGATGGGAACAGATGCATCATAAAGAGTACGCAAAGATTTCACAACAATTAAGGCATTTATCCCATAATAAAAAGAGGTTAACGATGAAAAAGAGACTTCGGCTTAAGCCGGTACGTACAACAATCCAGATTTTTTTCTTTATCCTGATCCTGCTTATCAGTCTAGGGCATTCACTTGAGGAGGCAGGAGTAACAATCCCCTTAATCCAGGGAGCATCACTCCATGCTGTTTGTCCTTTCGGCGGTGTCGTCTCGCTCTATCAATACATTACAGCCGGGAGTTTTGTCCAGAAAATCCATGATTCATCCTTCATCCTCATGATTTTGGTCTTCCTGACGGCAATCCTTTTTGGTCCGGTGTTTTGCGGCTGGATTTGCCCTTTTGGATCAATCCAGGAATGGGTGGGAAAAATTGGCCGAAAGATCTTTAAAAGAAAATATAATAGATATATTCCGGGAAAAATTGACCGTATCCTGCGGTATCTTCGTTATGCAGTACTGCTGTGGGTTCTCATTATGACAGCCGTTTCAGTAAAACTTGTTTTTGCAGATTTCGATCCCTACTATGCCCTGTTTAATTTCTGGACAGGTGAAGTTGCGGTAACCGGGCTCGTGACATTGGGAGTCGTACTGGTTCTATCATTGTTTGTTGAAAGACCATTTTGTAAGTATGCATGTCCCTACGGTGCAGTGCTTGGGATCTCAAACTTTTTTAGGATTTTTAAGATTCGCAGGAAAGCGTCAACCTGTATTTCATGTTTAGAATGCGATGCCACCTGCCCGATGAATATTGAGGTATCAACTGCAAAAAATGTCCTGGATCATCAGTGTATATCCTGTTTTGCCTGTACTTCAGATGATTCCTGTCCGGTTCCTGAAACCGTCCAGTTTTCCAGCTTCAATGTAGTCAAAGTTTCTGAAGAGACCTCACCTGCAGAAACAAAGGAGACTAAAAATGAAAATTAAAAGTATCACAGCGGTAACAATCACCATTGTTATAATCTTTGGCGGGATTTTTGTCACAAAACTTACCGGGAACTGGAATACTACTAGCAACAAAGTCCCGAGAAGGATAGCAGCCGGTGAGCTTGTGGAGCTTAACCTACGGGTTGGTGAACAGGAAAACCCCAATGACCCGGCTGAAATTCGCGGGGCATCCAGCTTCCATGACATCAGCTCCTACTTCGAAATTTCCCCTGAGGAATTAGCCCAGGCTTTTGCATTGGATGTATTAGGGAAAGATCCCGGACAATTTATCGCGACAGACCTTAAACTTTACTACGGGGAGATACCTGAATCCATCGGGGAAGTCGGGACTGACAGTTTGAAGTGGTTTGTATCCCTCTATCTGGGTTATAACTATACGCCTGAAGAGGAATCACTTCTCCCCTCTACTGCCGTTGCCTTTTTGCGAGACAAGGGGTTAATTGATGATGATATGATCCAGGTGCTGAAGCAAAAAACAACGAATCAGGGAATCAGTAGTTCTTTCGCAGACAGCGAAGCGGCGGATCATGTTGAGACTTCTTCTGAAAATCAGTATTTAATTAAAGGGAACACTACCTTTGCAGATCTCTATTCATGGGGTCTTACAAAAGAAGAAATTGAGGAAGCAACCAATGTCGAAGCTGGATTGAAAACCGCGATTATACGCAATTATTATACGGAACTGGGTCTGGAATTCGGCGCCATGAAAACCGTGCTTCAAGATCTGGCTAACAGTAAGTGAAGCAAATTATTAAATTTGCTTTTGAAGTTTTCGACCTGATTTTATGTAAACATTGATACTATCTGGATATATGCAGATAGAAAACTTCTGTAAGAAAAAACAATGAGAGCCTCTCCTTAACTGGGGAGGCTCTTAAATAATTCTCGAAGTTTTATAGTTCAGGAACAGGTAACGCCACGATGTACTGAATATTAAGTACATATCAGCTATCAATATTTTATTC
>JAGLNY010000019.1 GCA_023139255.1 Spirochaetales bacterium | reverse complement strand
CGGTCTCCGGTCTCCGGTCTCCGGTCTCCGATCTACCTTCCATGGTGTAATCATAATCAAGGGCGAAAAGTTACACTGACAACCCCGAGCAGAGCAGAAAAAACCGGACTGGAGGTTCCTCCTAACAGGTATAATCGATCATATTGACAACCTGCTGAAATTTCTGCTGTATCGGTTATATACCATGATATTTCCGCTGAATACCGGCTTCCATAGACCATGCTGTTCCCTGCTGGTGCAGCCAGGTTAAAAAGGTACCCACCAGTTAATGAAGCACCCAGATTAATACGTGTTCGTTCAATCAACCGGCTTTTTGGCTCAGAAAGTCTTCTGCCGGGTATTATCCGGTAGAAAAAACCGCCGGATATCACTGTTATTACAGTACCTGCCTGTTGAGTAAAAAATGATGCGGACTGATAGGGATTATCCCACACCCACACGGCTCCAATACTTACAGATGGTGTAAACCCCTGCCCTTTCGCCCCGTTAATGGTAATGTCTGCACCCACTGACCCATAACCTAACGACAAGGTGCCCCGAACCTGGGTTTTCCCTCTATTGGTTGAAAGTAAACCGACACCCGGTACCACAGAAATATCCGTATAGAGGATATTTAATTCAGCAGCTGTAGAGCCCGGATCCCCTGAAACGGGAACTACACGTGATATCTCTGCAAACCCCAGAATCTCTCCCGTGCCTGATACCAGGTGATACTCATCCCCTACTGAAACGGCATCTTCACCGTTGAATAATACCAACGGATAACCATTATAGACATCAAAAATAGCCAGATCAGTTCCTGGAAGAGAAAATAAACTGACTAAACTCATTACCGAGTATTGGAGATTTGTTCCCGCATGCTTTATGGATTCAATCAATGTTTCCCCGATACCGAGCAGCTTGAATCCGATCTCTTCCCCTTTGTCTTTATTCGCATCATTGTAATATGCCGATACTCCGGCTTTTGCTTGAAACAGAATTTTTCCGGATTCAGCATCCATTTCAACTTGTACCTGTGTAATTGTCACATCAACAATCAATGAATCCGGATTGAAGTCGGAAGCATCCTTGTCACCTGACAAAATTTCCACATTACTGAACCGTGCAGTCTGATTTAACGCCTTCTGAAAGATTACGTTAACATCCTGCGCTGCTCTTGCAAGATCTTCACTTGATAGAGAAACTGTAGAAGTTTCTCTGTCACTTTCCAGAGGAGGGTCGATATGAGTAGTGAT
This sequence comes from Spirochaetales bacterium, assembly GCA_023139255.1. GTDB lineage: Bacteria > Spirochaetota > Spirochaetia > JABMQR01 > JABMQR01 > JABMQR01. The sequence goes on along the minus strand of JAGLNY010000019.1, from coordinate 5,744 downwards.
AAAGGCCGAAATCCCGACAGCAGAAAGTGCTTCTACCTCTGCCTCTGCAGCCACAGTATACGACAATCCTGCAGATAAAAGTGCTGCAAGTAGAAAAATCTTCCCCATTCGTGTTATGAGTACACTCATTCGTATTATGAGTAATCTCATTCGTGTTCTTCGCCCCAGAGTATTATGAGTTCCTGAATAAGCTGAGCAGCCTCAGTCATAACTGAAAGTGCTGCCCATTCATACCGGCTGTGATAATTATGTCCGCCGGTAAAGATATTCGGTGTAGGAATTCCCATTGCACAGAGACGGGCACCATCGGTACCCCCACGAATTATTTCCCTGCTTACGGCAATACCGATATTTGCAGCAGCTTTCTCCAGTTTTTCCATAACCAATGGATCTTTACTAATGTATTCGCGCATATTCAGGTACTGCATGTTAAAATCGACTGCTACTTTTCCCCCAGGATAAATATCCTCCAGTGTTCCTGCAATTGAGTCGAGGACTTTTCTCCTCCGCTCAATTTCTTCTATCTCAAAATCCCTGAGATATAGTGTTAGTTTTGAGGATTCTGCAGTACCCTCAATCTCAAGCGGACAATAGTACCCATAACGGCTATCTGTCGCCTCAGGACTTTCCGCCTGCGGCAGCATTGTAATAAAAGATGCTGCCATAGTTACTGCATTGACCATTCTTCCCCTTGCCGATCCCAAATGATACATAACACCGGTAAAAGAAATTTCCACTTTTGCTGCGTTAAAGCACTCAGCATCTACGGTCCCGCGCTCACCTCCATCCATGGTATAGCAGCATCGGGAATTCAGCTTGCTTACAGGGAACAGATCCATGCCGGTGCCTGTTTCTTCATCCGGTGTAAAAATCAGTTCGACTTCTCCATGTTCAATCTCCGGATGATTCATAAGGTACTCAACAGCTGCCATTATCTCAGCTGCACCAGCTTTGTCATCTGCTCCGAGAAGGGTTGTTCCATCTGTCGTTATCAGGGTCTGATGTGTATATTTAAGTAATTCAGGGTTGGTATCAGGGGAAAGCACCCACTCCCCGCTCAGTTGTATTTCTTTCCCATCGTACTGCTCAATTACTTTCGATTTCACATTCTTCCCGCTCATATCACCAGCTGTATCTACATGCGCCATAAAACCGATAACAGGGGCAGCACGACCTTCCGGTAGTGTCGAGGGTATTCTGGCAATAAGATATCCATACTGATCAAGCTCAATATCCATTATTCCAGCATCACTGAGTTCCTTCTCCAGCAGACGAAGCAAATCCCACTGTCCCGGAGTTGTCGGTTTCTCACTATTATGGTGATTAGATTGTGTATCAATCTGCACATAACGTAGGAAACGATTTAATATTGAATTCTCCAACAAGTTTTTCTCTTTACTATCCATCCAGGTCTTCCTTTGTCATTTCTTGTGCTATATTTTACTCATTATTTTAGACAGGTTTTACAATCGGCTCAAGTATACCATAAAATCATTTCTTATGTTTTGCCAATGCAGCATAGTGGACAATCCCTTACAGAAAATTACAGACGGGAGAGACTGATCGTAATTGCTGTCCTGGTCTGGATAGCAATATTGTTTGAACCAATTTTTTTGGCGATTTTTTTCCTGTACACAGTAACTGTAGTACTGCTGATACCCATTATTTCAGCAATCTCATTTGTTTTCATCCCTTCGCTGATCAGTCGCAGCACTTGCTGCTCCCTGCATGAGAGAGAATAGATTGAATCAGCAAAATGTGAGGATACAGCACTGGAAATATCCCTACTAACACAAATAGAACTATCACAGCAAATAATACGGCATACGCCAGTGTCATGAATTGCTTTTCTGAAATTTTCTTCAATAGCACCTCTATGCAGAATAATTATATCCAGTTTCGGATTGTAGGAATATATTCTGTTGATGACACTTAAGGCACTGGAGTTCATGCCTGTAATATCTATAATTGCCATTTGGGTAGAATCTTTAATAACATGGTCAAAGAATGCCTGATACAGACCGGAGCAGCTGATGAGATGGCTAATGTGACTTTCACGGAAAAAACCCCTAAAGAGATTGCGTACTTCGCTGGAAGCAGAAAAAGCCGCTGCTGTAATCATCAAGTATAACCGCCGTATTAATCGCAAACAGCCCGGAATTAATCCGGGCGTAAAAAATTTGCCTTACTTTTACTCTGCATCATACTAGTCTTTTCTGTGTTTTGTCAACAATTGTTACAATATTTTAAAGTTCATACACATCAATCATTGTTCTAAGCAGATCTATAGCCTGATAAATGGCAAATACTCCAAGCACAATCCCACAACAAACCGGACTAAGCCCCATAGTGGCAGCCATTGATGTTACTGATGCGGCAAGCGCATAACTAGCTTTCGGTTCTACAGCAACTGCACTTAGCCATTCCTCAAAACTCTCCCCGACTTCACTGTCAAACTCATAGAAACGCCAAATAGACATAACAGTAACTGCGACAGCACCGGCTGCTACACTTATTGCAGCAGCAGCGGATATTTTTCCGAAAAAGAAGAATGTCGGCATAAAAGCATAGACCACACCAGCAGTAAGCAGTACGATACTCCTTGCTATAAGCTGCTGCATATCTCTCATAAAATCTTCCCGGTACTCATCCTTGAGTCCCCGTGCACCCTCCTCCATTACCTGAATTAAGCTTCTTCTAGTAGAATCAGCTTCAGACAGCAACTCTTCGTAAACATCCTCCGGCAGCAGTTCCTTTGCTTTAGCCAATACAGTGTCCGCATCTCCCGACACAGCTGCTGAGTGGAAAAATGACAAATATTCATCTCCCTTCTCCTCTTTCAGCATTTCCCTGATAACTTCTTCCGGGTTAATAGATTCAAAAGCATTATTGCCCCTTGTACCGCCTTCTTCTTCAAGATTGTCCTTAGCCAGGTGAGGTTCAATGATTTCCCATTGATCAATGACCACCTTGCTCATTTCATTTTTCATTAACTCAGTTATCCCGGCCTGTTTCCGGGGGCTGCTGTCAACCAGTGAACATCCAGCTATCGAGATTGCAAGAAGAAAGCAGAGACCATTCTTCCCCAGTAGTAAAATTTTCTTATTCATATCCTTTACTCCCAACCGATTATTGATCTTCTTTCAGTGTGTGAGAGTATCTTCATATAACCGGAAAGCGTATGCAATTCCGGCATTGTTATTTTTTATTTCAGTCAAAATTATTAATTCAATTAAGTCTTTCTCAGTGTTCCGCATGTGTTTCCATTCAGCCGGGGACTCCAACGGGGGCGCGGGAATCCAGCCGATCTCAACCCCGTTTCAGCTGACTGTCCAGAAGAGCCAGCCAAAATTCAGGCAAATTCTGTAGTCTCCATATCCGGGAATGTAATCCTGAATGTAATCAAGACTATCGTGAAAAGTTTTCAAGGGATCCCTGAAAATAACCGACGGCTCTATATACAATCCAAACGGCAGTGTAAATGTATAACCGAAAGCAATTTCTGTCATATAATGATAACGTTGTTCCGGTACACTATCACCGATAAAATTTACTCCCTGGAACAGTGATAAACCAGTCCAGAATCCGAGATTCCCAGGGTAGTATTTAAGAAGAAGTCCAATATCAAGAAGGGTGAATCCACTGCTGCTTTCACTTCCCCTCCTGTCAAAAACTGCTGTTACCGGCATTTCCAACGAAAATCCATCTGTCACAATTAACTCTATACCTCCTTTTACGTAGAGATGATCTGATACCAGCACATCTACAGCACCGGCATCAATAAATATACCAAAGGTGACTGCCCCTTCAGGCAAATCATTTTCAGAAACAGTACTGCTTCCGGCACAAAGTAATCCCCCGGCTAAAAGCAGTATGACCGCGGCGGCCGCAGTCTTTCTCATAACACACCTCCTGTTTGCCCCCCCCCCATGCAGATCGTTCATGTAATCATACAAGAGCCTGACTGATTTCCGCAATTCTCAATGTTAGGTATATTTCATACTCTCTTTCCCCATCATGAATTTACCAACCTACAAATTCTGTAACTAATAGTTATGTTTGAAGGTTTCTAAGTAAGGCTGACAACTGGAGGATTATGGTTGCCGTTCATGAAAGATTAGCGGTATTATCAAAATATAAAAGATATATGAAATTAATAAAATTTATCCTGGTATTATGTGTAATTATTATCATTATAGTCGCTGCTGCCCAGATTCTTGTGAAGGAATTCGGTTCAGACAAGATCGGGGAAACTCTTAAGAATTCACTGGAAAACTCCACTATGAAAGACTTCTCCTTTAACGAAATTTCCATCGATTTACTAGGGAGCAGTGCTTTGATAACAGATATTCATGCTCCCCTAAAAAACCCTGAAACGGGTCTGGATGCAGGATTATTTTCGGCAAAGACAATAGAACTAAAGTTCTCGATGAAAGATGCGTTATCCATGCTTTCAAACAATGCAGCTTTATCAGAAGCAAGTATTGAGTGTACTGAACCAATCCTGGTTATGGAAAACTCATTCCCCATAAAAACATCTGCTGAAAAATTAACCATTAAGTACATTGGGAAACTGGAGCGGGAATACTTTTCAGAGATTCAATCGGGAAATCTTGAGCGCATATTGCAGGAAAAACAGGAATTCCAGATTAAATTTGATAAGATAGCTTTTTCTGTTCAAAATAGTGAGCTTGTCACTATTTTTATTGATGGTTTAAAGTCACGGACCAAACCGGTTTCAGGACTGGAGATCGCACTTGTTTCAGCAGCGCTGCTTCCCGATATCCCCATCACAAGAAATATTATTCAGGCAGCAACGAACAGTACTATAACTATTGAACCTGAGCAATTTTCCCGCATTGTCTCTCTCGGCACACAGCTGCTTGGAATTGGGACAGATGAGAGCATGGAATCAGATGGAAAAGTTATGGTCTCAACTGAAGGCAAGGATTTAGTAATAACAGGCATCCTGGATAATCCCATAGGACATTTTATTATTTCAGGACTGGGTGAGGTAAATACGGATGATGCTTTTCTAAGCGAAGTGAGTGAAATGAGCGTGGAAATCTCGGGTCTTAATTCTGACTTATCAGAAATTCTGGAAAGAGATACCATCAATCTAATCCTGCAAGCGCCTATCATGCTAAAATATCTGATCCAGGGTGATTATGCTTTTAAATAAAACTTAGTCTGAGACTTCCTCTCATCCTGAAACTTCTTCCCACCCTAATGCTTGCATAAGCTGATTATTCAGCTCTCCAGCCCGCAGTGCAGGAAATTCCCTCAAACTCTCATCCTGCAGGGTGAATGTAATACCGGACCTGCCCGACAGCACTTTCCCCACAGTAAACCCGGTGATATTACTGATAGGAATAGAGACAATTTCTTTGACTGTACCCTTCTTTCTTCCGAGAAAAACCAAATTCGTTTCAGTGACCGCAAGTCTGCCGAACAAATTAACCCCGGAAGAAGATTCTGATGATCCCGGAGGTATATAGGAAGCTGATGTCAGAACAATGACATCCTTTGTTCCCAGAATTTTTTGCGCCTGTTTTCTTGAAATATGATACGTCGTCAGGTAAAGGAGCAAGGTCAGGGGAACAATCATCACTGCAAGCAGCCAGAATACCCATGCATACTCAACACGGATTCTTACAAACACTAAAACCGCTATATCTGCCAGTAGTAAAAGCTTACTTATCGTACTCATACGGCCAATGTACCAGATTACTGGTGGAAGTACC
>JAGLNY010000189.1 GCA_023139255.1 Spirochaetales bacterium | reverse complement strand
GTCAGTATAATGAATACGGATATACTCTGCTGCTGATTGTGATGCCTCACTTGACGGTGCAAAAACAGCAAGGATCGGTTGCCCTTTATAGGTTATCGTATCACCGGCCAGCAGGGGCAGAGTAGTGTCAAGTACTTTTACTGAATTTGAGCCGGGTATGTCTTTGCTGGAGATTACCTGAATATTCTTGGGAAAGTCAGGCAGCTCTATGGAATCAATTGTGCCGGTCGGAATTTCAGACCGCACAATTGTCCCGTAAAGTAATCCCGGTCGTTTAATTGCGCTGATATAATCTTTATCTTTTGTCATCGTTACTATAAAAATATCATGTAAGTGTTTGAAACTGCAATGAAATACGGTAAAATAGTTTGCATGAACAGTAAAATCGACCAAAAACAGCAAATATCGGCTCTATCTGACAAACTTCGGAACTACCAGGACGCATATTATCGTAAAGGACGCCAGAAAATCAGCGATCTGGAATACGATAGACTTTTTGATGAACTTCTGAGACTTGAGGATATAAACCCGGAATTACGCCTGCAGGATTCGCCGACTCACCGGGTAGGGTCTGATTTGTCATCCGAATTACCTGAGGTTAGTCATACAATCCCTGTCCTGAGCCTTGATAAAGCATATACCCTGGAGGCCGTTGTGGGCTGGATGCAGAAAACAGCGGTTAAAGCCGGCCGGGATCTCTCCTTCACTGTGGAAGAGAAAATTGATGGGGTGTCCATTGTTCTTTATTATAAGCAGGGAGTTTTGGAAAGAGCTGTTACCCGGGGCAACGGGTATGTTGGAAATGATGTTACAGCGAATGTACGAACTATCCGCTCAGTACCGCTGCGGCTGAAGAGGCCGGTTTCTCTTGCCGTCAGGGGAGAGATATATTTACCGATTGAGGCTTTTACCCGTTTGAATAAAAAGATGGATGTGCCTTACGCGAATCCCCGCAACCTTACTGCAGGGACTATCAGGAGAATTAAGAGTAGAGAAACTGCGGCTATACCGATGGAGATCTTTGTTTATGAAGGCTTTTTCGAGAATAGTAATGATCAACCGGAAATGCACTCTGAACTAACTGCCCTGCTGGACGATTTGGGTTTCAGGACAAACTCCCGGTTTGGAATTTTTACCCGGGACGGGAAATTCAATCAACCGCTGCTTCCGGGATGGACGCTTGGCTCATTTTCCCGGTTAGGGACTTTTATTGAGAAATCCATTGCGGCAAGGGAGACCCTGGGGTATGAGATCGACGGCCTGGTGGTGAAAGTTAATGAACTGGATGTCCGGGAAGAGTTAGGGTATACCGGTCATCATCCACGATGGGAAGTTGCCTATAAGTTTGAGTCCCCGGAGGGAGAGACTGTTGTTGAGGGGATTGATGTACAGGTTGGCAGGACAGGGCGGATTACCCCCGTGGCAAGGGTTAAACCGGTAAAGATAGGGGGATCAGTCGTTTCTAATGTAACCCTGCACAACCAGGATTATATCAATATACTTGAACTGTCTGTTGGTGATACCGTTGCCGTATCAAAACGCGGAGACGTTATCCCTGCTGTAGAACGGGTGCTCGAAAAGAGTGAGGTGGAAAATGAAACCGGTGCCGTAAGCGGGATCTGGAAAATACCTTCTGAATGTCCCTCATGCGGCACAGTATTAGAGAAGATCGGGGCTCATACATTTTGTACGAACCCTGAATGTCCTGATCAGCTTTTTGGACGGATGCAGTTTTTTACTGCGAAAGCCCAGATGGATATTGAGAATCTCGGACCTGAAACTATCCAGTTTCTCATGCGTGAAGGGTTCCTGAAAGATATCCCGGATATTTATCGGATTGATTACCGTAAGTTGGCCGGGAATCCCGGATTTGGGGAGAAGAAATGTGAATTGCTGCAGAACGGCGTCGAAAAGAGCAGAAAAAAACCGTTTTCATCGGTTCTTGCATCCCTTGGGATTCCGGATCTGGGTAAAAAATCAGTTGAACTTCTGCTTGATGATGGGATTGATGATATTGATGCTCTTTTTGCCATTGTGGATCAGGGTGACACAGATCGTCTTATCGGTATAAAGGGTTTTGGGACAAAGACAGTGGAATCTATTATGAGCGAACTCAGCAAGCCGGTTATCAGGGAGCGGATAAGATTGTTGAGAGAGATCGGACTGTTGTTCAGGCAGGAGAAAAGAGCATTAGGGGATCTTCCTGCGCAGGTTTTTATCGGACAGGTCTGGTGTGTAACCGGAAGTTTTATACATTTTTCCCCCAGGTCAAAAGCCATGGAGACAGTCAAGTTGGGCGGCGGCAGAGTAGTAACTGCAGTAACCGGCAGTACTACACATTTACTGGCAGGATCAGGTGTCGGGAGTAAATTAAAAAAGGCTGAATCTCTCGATATACGTATTGTTACCGAAGATGAATTTCTGGAAATGCTTTAGGAATCAGTCATGCCCGGCTCTTAACAAAAAAGAGAAGTTAGTGTAGTATCGACGGAAAATAGAACAAAGCAAATAGATCAAAACAACGAGAGAAATAAGGGGACGCCACAATGAATGCCATTGCAAAAGAATTAAATGAAATCCTGAAAGGTACTGCAGCGGCAGAACTGCTTTCCGGAATGGGACGCGAAATGTTTTTTCCAAAAGGTATAGTAGCTCAGTCTGCCGAGGCAAAGCAGAAAGCTCATACCTATAACGCAACGGTTGGTATGGCAACACAGCAAGGTGATCCTTTATATCTTCCTTCAATCCACAAAAAATTCAACGGACTCAATTGTGGTGATATTTTTCCTTATGCCCCGACTCCCGGCGACCCGAAACTGCGGCAGCTGTGGAAAAAAGAGATGATCAGGAAAAACCCGGCACTCACAGGGACTGATATTTCACTTCCATTGGTTACTGCGGGATTAACCCATGGTGTGTCAATTATTGCAGATCTTTTTCTGGACAGCGGAGACACAATAATTGTTCCCGATATGTTCTGGGGAAATTACCGGCTGATATTTGAGGTTCGCAGGCAGGCTGAGATAGCTGCATTCAGTTTTTTTACTGAGGAAGGAACGCTTAATATAGACGCACTTTCTGAATTGCTTGACAGGATTAGCAGCAAAAAAATTGTGCTTATAGTAAATTTTCCGAACAATCCGACAGGATACTCCCCGACAGTTGGGGAAGCGGAAGCACTTACAGCCTTACTGGTGAAAAATGCTGAAGCCGGGAAAAAGATCCTGATAATGACAGACGATGCCTACTTCGGGCTTTTTTATGAGGAAGGAACTTGTACACAGTCACTTTTCGCATACCTTGCTGATGCTCATGAGAATATTCTGGCGGTAAAAGGTGATGCAGCAACCAAGGAAGAACTGGTATGGGGTTTTCGGGTTGGTTTTCTCACCTATGGCGGGAAGGGGATGACTGAGAACCAGTACGATGCCCTGATTAAAAAAACCATGGGAGCCATTCGATCATCAGTTTCCAACTGCAGCCGGCCGGCCCAGACCCTGCTGCTGCACGGGATGGCAAGCGGATCATATAGCGGGGAAAAAGAGGCGGCTTTTACCCTTCTCTCAGCACGGTATCAGGAAGTGAAAAAAGTGCTCTCAAAATATACTGACAACCCGCTGCTCCGGCCGATGCCGTTTAATTCAGGCTATTTCATGGCTTTTACCTGCAGCGGCAGTGCTGAAGACTTAAGAGTATACCTTCTTGAAAAATATGGTATAGGTACGATATCAATACAGGATACTTATCTTCGTATAGCTTACTCCAGTGTTGATGTTGAGAATATTGAGGATCTCTATAATACTCTCTATAAAGCGGCGCAAGAGGTATGGACCTAAAACTTAAGATTTACATAGTGAATGATCAGGGTGAAAAATTCCTTGGTATAGGGGTGATCTGGCTTCTCAAGGCAATTGGTGAGGAAGGTTCTATTCATCAGGCGGCGGCAAAGCTGGGAATTTCCTATACAAAGGCTTTCAGGATGCTAAAATCCCTGGAAACCGGTCTTAACAGACAGATCCTGGTACGAAGAAGGGGCGGAGCTAACCGCCGGGGTGCCGTGCTTACTGATTTTGGGAAAAAAATCATCTCCAATTATGATAGTTTTCAGAAACAGGTGAAAAAAGATGCTGAGGGTGCCTTCAGGGATTTTACCGATTCTCTGAATACGGGAGTGAAGGAGTAATCAATGAAAAACATCAATTCATATGATTTTTCAGTGCAGAATTTGGGTAAAGCAACAATCTCATCACCTATAATGATGTCAAAAAATACCGGGGATAAATTTGCGAATTACGTGAATGAGTCAGAGAGCATTCTGCATCATATTGATGCGAACCTTGCCACAGGTGAGACAGTTGTTTCTTCACACATAAATGCAGTCGAGCTTGCAGGACCCCGGGAGAAAATATATTTCAATCCGGCACATGTGCATGCGTCAATTGTGACTTGCGGGGGGTTGTGCCCGGGGTTGAACAATGTTATACGGGCGGTAGTCCGCTGTTTCTGGTACCGGTATAATGTCCGGAGGATCAGCGGGATTCAATACGGATATCGCGGGCTTGTTGCTGAGAGTCCCTTTGAACCGATCAAGCTTGATCCGGATGTGGTGGATGATATCCAGATGAAGGGTGGTACAATACTTGGCTCCTCACGTGGAGGGGGAAAAAAGGTTGCGGAAATTGTTGATTCCCTTGAACGGATGAATATAAATATTCTCGTGGCTGTCGGTGGTGACGGGACGCTCAGGGGTGCGGATGAGATTGGGCAGGAAATCCTGAAGCGGGGTCTTAAAATCTCTGTAATCGGGATTCCCAAGACAATAGATAATGATCTCTCTTTCATTCAAAGCTCATTCGGTTTTGATACTGCGGTTTCAACGGCGGTGCAGGCTGTGCGCGGGGCGCATGTCGAGGCACATGACAGCATTAACGGGGTTGGTCTTGTAAAAGTTATGGGCAGGGAATCCGGGTTTATTGCTGCTCATACAGCTCTGGCTATGAGTGATGTAAATTTTTGTCTTATCCCGGAAAATCCCTTTGATCTGGAGGGTAAAAACGGTCTTTTAAGGCATTTAAGGGAACGGATTCTGAGTCGTCAGCATGCGGTAATACTGATTGCTGAAGGAGCAGGCCAGGGACTTCTGGAAAAATCTTCCGGGACGCTTCCCGAGCCATCTTCCAGGTCGATTGCAAAGACAGACGCATCAGGGAATAAGAGACTTCATGATGTTGGTGTTTTTTTAAAAGAGAGAATCGCCGAGTACTTTACGAAAGAGAATATTGAGGTAAATATTAAGTATATTGATCCCAGTTATATTATTAGAAGCGCACCGGCAAATCCTAACGACTCAATATACTGTTCAAGGCTTGGCGCACATGCAGTACACGCGGCTATGTCGGGAAGAACACGGACTTTGATAAGCTTGATGCATAACCGATTTGTGCATATTCCTATCGAAATTGCTGTTGCTGAGAGGAATTATGTAGATACTGAAGGGAGTCTCTGGAGGGATGTTCTGGAAAATACCAGACAACCGGTTTCCATGAAAAATATTTAAAAAAATAATTTAAAACTACTTGATTTCTTCAATCAATATGAATATGTTAAAGATGCAAAGCATAAAATAACTAATAGGCCCCGATGAAGCCTATTAGGTACAAACAGTGATAAAGTTTTTTGTAACTTTTCTCTATAGATTATGTTTAATTTTGTAGAAGAGAGCATGAGACTTTTTTCATCGACCTCCTTTTGATGTTCCCCTCAGGGTTTTGACCTCCTTTTCCCTGAGGGGTTTTTTTTGTCCCAATTAAAAAATAAATTCCCATTAAAGCTTCAGCGGTATATACTGGATACTTGTGGTGAATCTTTAAGTAAATCTTTAACGATTCGGGAGGATATTATGGGATATGCTGAGTTTTCCAGATTCTACGACTCTGCAATGAAAGACTACTCCTGGTGCAGTAATTTTCTGCTGTCAATATTTGATGAATTCTGCGGTGCCGGGGAGTCCTTGCTGGAACTTGGCTGCGGCACAGGAAGAGTGCTGAAACTGATGGAAAATCAGTTCAGTGAACTGCATGGTCTCGACATATCTAACGAGATGCTTTCCATTGCGCGCGGAAGATTGCCCGGGGCTCATCTGCATCATATGGATATGACATCATTCTCTTTAGGTACTGCTTTTGATGCCGTAATCAGCATATTTGATACTATTAACCATATCCTGGATTATTCAGGATGGCTTGAAACATTTCAGCGTGTGAAAAGTCATCTTAAACCCGGAGGAGTTTTTCTTTGTGATATAAATACACCGGCACGGCTGCAGCGTCTTTCCATATTACCGACGTTTATTACCCCCCTGGAGGGAGGGAGTCAGGTGTTAATGGAAGTTGAAGAGATCACCGCTGCTGATTTTAATTTCAATGTCCAGGTTTTTGAGTCGCTGGGAGATGATCTGTTTAAACGACATGAAATAGTCATACATGAGCATACTGTTGATCCCCTTGTTGTTTTAAGGGATCTGGAAAGTATGTTCAATAAAGTCCGTGTATATAATGAGGAATGTAAGCCGGTAACCGGTGATAAAGAAATTGAGATGAGCCTGAATGGGAGGATGTTTTTTCTTTGTATTAATTGAGTGAATAAGGAGATGCTATGGATCTTGTGATGTTTATTCTCTTGCTCCTGGTTCTGGGTTTTACCGGGATACTTATAGTATTGGTTTTGAGAAAGAAATCTGCCGCTGCTGCAGCTGTTCGTGATGAGTATAAAGCGAGACTTATTAATATTTCCGCTGAGATTGAAACCTGGAAGATGGAAACTCAACGACTTAAAGAGGAGAAAAGCAGGCTTTCCGGTGAGAAGAGTAAAACAGAGATGCAGCTTGTGGAGATGCAAGCCGGTTTCAAAGCGGCCGGCGAGAGTATTTCAAGGCTGGAGCGAGGAAAAATCGAGTTGGAAAGCCGTGAGTTGTCACGTAAGCAGGAATTGAGCCGTCAGATGACGGAACTTGAAAATTCCCGAAAAACCCTTGAACTTGAGCGTGAACGGATTATTGCTGATGAAAAACAGCGGATAGCGGAGACTGAGGAGAACAGGAACAGGATATGGGCGATGCACGAACAGGTAAGCATAATCCGTATGCGGGATATATGCAGGAAACCGGAATATATGTTTTCCAGTTTCGATAATACAAGCCTTCCTGAAGAGTTTGACCAAACGTTAAAGCCCGATTTCATGATAGAGTTCCTGGATCAGTATGTAATCTTTGATGCTAAGCTTTCGAAGAGTACTAACCTCCAGACCTATATGCAAAATCAGGTAAAAAATACCGTAAAAAAGATTAAGACCAGCCCGAATGTGCAGGATATCTATAAAACAGTTTTTTTCGTAGTTCCTACTATTGATGTTAGTCTGTTGAAAACAGTCTCATATTATGAGGATGGGTACAATTTTTTTGTAATTCCTATTGAGGCATTTGAGCCGGTTGCCGCAATATTCCGTAAGCTGAAGGATTATGATCTTGCTGAAGCCTATGATCCTCAGGAACGTGAGAATATTGTAAATCTTATTGCTGCTTTTGATAGTCATATCAGGCAGCAGAATGCGGTAAACATTCTCAATACGCTTCGCGGGCTGAAGGTTATGGCGGAGAAGCAGACTCTTCCCCCCGATCTCTCTGCATCTGTTGAAGAGCGCAGGAAAACCATGCGGCTGGATACCTATAAGCCTACCGACCTGCGCAGGCTGATGAGTGATCCCCAGACCCAGATTGATGAAATAGTATCGCTGGTAACACCGGGTGAACCGGCAGTCGGCAAAGATGCTGTCCAGTCAATTCAGGATGATGTTTAATTTGTTCATGTTTTTAGCAAAGCTTTAAAAGGGAGGAAGTACATATGATTCAATGGTTATCCCAGTTTAGTCCTGTTGTTCAGGCTCTGATAGGTACACTTTTCACCTGGTTTGTGACAGCGCTGGGTGCAGGGCTTGTATTTTTCTTTAAGAAAATAAATAAAAAAGTGCTCGATTTAATGATGGGATTTGCCGCCGGAGTAATGATTGCTGCCAGTTTCTGGTCTCTTCTTGCTCCAGCCATTGCTATGTCTGAGGCGATAGGGGGTATTCCCTGGGTTCCCGCTTTAGCAGGATTCCTTATAGGAGGATTGTTCCTGTTTGCCGTTGACAAGCTTCTCCCTCACCTTCATCCCGGCTTCAATCTGACTGAGGCGGAAGGGATAAAAACTTCCTGGCAGCGGAGCATTCTTCTGGTATTGGCTATTACGATTCACAATATTCCTGAAGGGCTTGCGATAGGAGTGGCTTTCGGCGCAGCAGCCGCAGGATATCCTTCAGCAACAGTAGCAGGTGCTGTTGCCCTGGCAATAGGTATCGGTATCCAGAATTTTCCTGAAGGTACAGCAGTATCTGTTCCTCTCCGCAGGGAAGGGATGAAACGCCGGAAAGCATTCTGGTATGGACAGCTGTCCGGTATGGTAGAACCGATATCCGGGGTTCTAGGGGCATTGGCAGTAATTTTTATACGCCCGCTATTGCCCTATGCACTCGCCTTTGCTGCCGGGGCGATGATCTATGTGGTGGTGGAGGAGCTGGTTCCTGAGTCACATACTGATCAGCACTCCCACTTTGCGACATGGGGAGCGATGATTGGTTTTGCGGTTATGATGACCCTGGATGTAGCCCTGGGTTAGGAGCCTGTCGGACTTAATCAATATTGTTCTATTTTTGCCCTCTTTGTTGTCTTCTCAATGGAATAAAATTTATATAAATTTTATTCTTCGAAGTTTTTCTTTGAAAAACTTCATAGGGCAAAAATCTCTAAAAATAGCTTCAATAGCATCAAGCCCGACAGACTCCTAGACAAACCATTTGAGATGGTCTTTTGCAATCATTCTCTTCGCAAACTTTGGTCTGGTGTGATCAGGGTAAATCTCAATGTCCTGTGTTTCGTTTAGCATTGGTTCTACGATTCGCCAGGATTCCAGAATTTCACGCATGGTCGGAAAGAGACTTTTATCTGACTGCAGAATTTTCTCAACTATCTGCTCATAGGCTTCAGGTGTATTTACCCCGAATGTCTCAGCATGATTAAATCTGAACTTAACTGGTTTTGACTTCCATGAGGTGTTCGGTTCTTTGAGATTCATGGAGATATCTATAGTCAATTCAGGGTGTGTATTGATGATAACGCCGTTTTCCCTGATTTTATCATCATTCATAACGGTTTTTGTAGTATTCTTGAACTTCACGTAAATCTGCGAGACAGCTTTCCCCTGCATTTTCCCGGTCCTGATATAAATAGGGATGCCTGCATAATAAAAAGTGTTTACATAAAGTTTGAGCGCAGCATAGGTTGGGGTGTTGATTCTCCGGCCGCCCGCGGATCCAAGGGACTCATACCGGCCAAGATGGTAATCCTGTATGGGTTTAATGGATCTGAGGACTTTGATTTTCTCAGTCGCGATATCCTCAGGGGAAAAACTTGCCGGCTCCGACATGGTAAGATAGGTGACAATCTGCAGTATATGATTTTGGATGGTATCCCTGACGACACCAATTTTTTCATAGAAACCGAGACGCTGATCGACCCCGTGCGTCTCATCAAAAATAATCTGTATACTCTCAATTGTCCTGTTATTCCAGATACTTCTAATAATATCGTTGTGGAAACGCATTATCAGCAGGTTCTGCATAAACTCTTTTCCCAGGTAATGGTCTATCCTGTATATTTCCTCATCAGTAAAAGCCTGGGACAGGATTTTGTTATATCTGCGGGCACTGGCGGAATCAAAACCAAAAGGCTTCTCCACCACTATTTTTTTTGAGATTGAACAGGATACGTGTGAGTCGATGATTTTAATTTGTTTAATCGCTTCCTCGTAGAGCGAGGGCTGCAGGGCAATATAGTATATCAGCTCAATACTTGTTGCACAGTCGATAATATCATCGATTTTCTGTTCCAGATTTCCGATCCCCGTTGGGTCGGCCATATCATAATGGACGTACTCAAGATGTTTATGAAAATCGGAGTTGTTCTCAATTTCCATTCCCTTGATGAATGCTTCACAGTCAGGGTATCGTCTGCCAAGGGCTATTACCGTAAAATCATACCCCTTATTCAGCAGGTTCCGGTAAGCGGGGTAGAGTTTTTTTTGCGCGAGATCACCTGTTCCGCCAAACTGCACAATAATCTGTCTCATTGTATACTCCCATCCTTTAATGGTAATTAGCATATCCTCCGAAATCTCAGGAGCCTGTAAGGCTCATGGTTAAACCAGAATTATTATCTTTAAATATACTCCGATATGATTGTGAAGGAAAGTTGCCGCTGGGAGCTTGCGACCAGAGGCAATTTGGATGGAGCCGAAGGCGGAATCTCATATTCGCTGTTAGCGGTCGTTTTTTCGCCCGCATTTTAATCTATTGCACTCTTTGACTGATCTTTTCAAAGTTTATTCTATACCCCATACTTGAGGCTAAGGCTTGTATTGTGTTTAGGGTAACATTTGAAGTTTTTTCTGTTTTAATATTCTGTATGATACTTGTTGAAACTCCTGATTTCTCAGAAAGTTTCCTTACTGAAAAATGTTCTTCTTTCATTGCATCCAGCAAAAATTCAGATAGCATAAACTTATTGTATTCTTTGTCAAAAAGCTCTTTTTGGTTTTTATCCTTCATGAATTTATCAAATGTGGATTCAATCTTTTTACTCATAATATGAACCTTCCTTTACTCTCTCAAGATATTCATTTTTAATACGCAATGATCGATCTTTAATATTCCTGGGAAGTTTATTACTTTTCTTCACGAATCCCTCAGTTACAATAATTTTCTTATCGCTTGTGAAGAATGATAAAAATCTATCTGGTTGTGGCTTGAATGCATATATTCCATCAGATTCATTTCTGTATTTTGTTTGATCAGTTATTTTTCCAAAATCACCCATTCGCTTGAAAAGCATAAGTAACTTCCTCTTTTGAGAGTTTGACATTGCAGCATAGTATTCTAAAGACTGGCATAGTCCTTTAGGATCAAAATACCATTCAATTGTATAATACTCCCCCTGATATGCAACAAATTCTTTTTCTCCCATAATTAAGTGTATCTAAATATCGATACACAGTCAATAGAATCGTATTAAAAAATATGCGTTTCAAATTTTGATGTTCTTGCGAAAAAATTACCGATAACTTGTTATTATCACCATGCATTTCATGCATATAACCCCATGAAGGCTTCTCCAGTATTTCCGGAAATACACTTAAACTTTATCCATCCGGTCCAGCGGACTGGAAGTCTTCTTAATATCTGTTCTACAAACATGTGTATATAGACAGATGCTCACTCATAGGATGTTGAACACAGTATAACCCTGTCAATGAATAAGTACAACATATTTCACGATAAAACCAGATAGTTGCTGTGTTTTGCCCAATGTTTTATTTTCCCATGGATTAAAACCGGGACATAAAAAATGCCGGGGTGAAACCCCGGCCCGCAAAATTGGTTGAGTGCGGAAGCTCTGAAACCAAAAGACAAGATATTCTCAACGAGAATACTGTTTCACTCTTGTTATACTTTCAATTTCATAACTTCTTTAATTTAAAATAACACATGCCTACAAAACTGTCAATAATAACAATTTCTTAAATAATGTAATTAAAACTGATATATCCTTTTTCTGTTTTTGACACATTTGGTTTTTTTGCTAGAAAAAAACAATAATTTCGTATACACTGATGAAAGTAATAATCATGCTGAAACTGAGGATAGAATGCCTAAAATAATTGATCATGATAAACGAAAAGAAGAAATACTCTATATGGCCTTGCAGGTGTTTTCCCGGGAGGGATACAAAGACTCTAATCTTTCCTTAATTGCGCATGAATGCGGTATATCACGGCCGACAATCTATCAGTATTTTCGTGATAAGGAAGAGATTTATTATTATGCGGTAAAACTTTTTACCGGTAAAATGTTTATCAGGTATGCAGAAATAGCCTGGGATGATTCAAAAACTGTAGTCAATCGTCTGAAACGAATTTGCAGGGATATAATTGAGACAGCTGCTAAAAACCGGGATGCGCTTACTTCACTTGTTGATGTAATGATACAGCTGAAGAAGGAAGGAAGGGATTTTTCAGATATAATTATGCGAAGGACGGCTAAGCTGATAATTTTGTTTAAACGTCTGTTGAGCATCGGGGTACATTCAAATATGCTTATTAAGCACTCTGTAAACGAGGTAAGTACTCATCTCCTGCATCTTCTGGAATCCTTCTGTTTCCAAATGGCATTTCTTGAATCATATGACCCGGAAGCCTCAATAAAACTTATCAATATATATATAGAGAGCCTGAAAGCTGGTAGGATAGTAAAGGTTAAGAAATCATGAAAAGAGACCGAATTCTTATTGTTGAGGATGAGCCTGCTATTGCAGATGCAATATTTGACGGCCTTCAGGATGAGGGGTTTGTCCCTGAAAAAGCAGGATCAGGGGAAAAAGCCCTTACTTTGCTGGACAGTATGCAGATTGATTTAGTTTTACTTGATATCCGGTTGCCGGGAATTGATGGATATGAAACCTGTCGGCAGATTCGCATGAAAGGTTTTCATATGCCGGTTATTTTTGTATCGGCACGGGATGAAGTACTGGACCGGGTTGTTGGTCTTGAAGTCGGTGGAGATGATTATCTCGTGAAACCGTTTAGTTTTCGCGAACTTTTTTCACGCATTAAAGCTCAAATGCGTCGTGCCTATGGAGAATTTTCTGCGGGAAATGATCAGGTGTCACCTGAAAACAAAAATACTATTGTATTTGGTGCTGTATCAGTTAACATTAAGGGTATGAGGGCGAGAAGGGATGGCAAAGATCTTTTCCTTACCCCTATTGAGATGCGCCTTCTTATGCTGTTTTTGGAATATCCCGGGCAGGTGCTGACCAGGGATCAGATAATGAACCAGGTGTGGTCTGAAAACTGGAATCCGGAAGACCCGAAAACAGTGAATGTTCATATCCGGCATCTCAGGGAGAAAATTGAAGAAAACCCGGCTAAACCCGTCTATCTGAAAACTGTAAGAGGATATGGCTACAGATTTGACCAATAGTCTAAGGATGAAAGTACAATTTTCATTGTGCCAGATTAAGAAATCTTAACAATTACTAAATCTAATACTAATAGTTTCTTGATATGTTATCAGTAGGAAATCCGGCTGGGTACTTACAAGGCGGATACCCTCTCCGGAATCAGAATTTCGGAGCTGTATACTACACTATGGAGGTGCATAATGAGCACATTGGGTAAAAGAACATTTCTTATACTTATGATTTTATCAGTATCTATTGGTATAGCATTTGCCGAAGGTCAGGCTGATATACTGAACAGCAGAGAGTTTCTTTCGGAAGAAGCTGCGGATTCTGCTGATGGAAGCATATTAAACGACAATTTTCCAGGTACAGGAATGCGTGGACGCGGGAGCAGCAGGTTTGCTCCAATGGGAGAAAGAAGAGGTGACGAACTCAAATACAGTGACGAGCCAGGGGTTCTGGTTGCAGATGTATTCGTGGATAGTCCGGCTGACAATGCGGGAATATTACGTGGAGACGTTATCTTGTCAGTTGAGGATATTGAGGTTTCAAACATAAGGGATATTGTCCTTGCGATTGAGGGCTATGAACATGGCCAGACTATATCCTTAACCCTGCTGAGAGCGGAAGATGAGATAGTGATAACCCTTAAGCTGGAGACAAGGATAGGGTATCCCCTTATCGGTATTGTCGGCAGACCTTCCGGGGTAATGAGCGATATGGGTAGGTTCGAAATGCCTTTTTTCGGTCGTGGGGATGAGGATCCCTTTGGCGGGAGAATGATGCCTGGTAAGCGTCCGGGATTTATGTTTGAATCTGAGGACGGAGATGATACTTTCGGTATGCTTGATATACCCGAAGAAATTCTTGAGGCTGTAACCTCAGGTGATGCGGCTTTGATAATGAGTGTTGTAGAGGGCAGCCCCGCGGAGGAAGCCGGGATTAAGGAACATATGATTGTAATCGCGTTGGACGGCACGAATCTGGAAGACGGTGATCTTGCCGGTGCGGTGTTGGAATACGAACCAGGAAATACTGTAGAGATTACATTGGGTGATATGTCCGGGATTACCAAGGTGGAAGTTGAGCTTGGTGATAACGAGGGAAAACCCTTTCTGGGAGTTTCATACTATCCGATGGAATCAGCACTCCAGGATTTTAGACTGCCTTTTGGCATGCCGGGACAGAAGGGCTTTCAGGAAATGCCTAACTTCAGGCTCCCTGACATGGACGACAATTAAGACACCTGAACTTATAGTTGTCTTGCGAGGCGAGGTCCAGGAGTCTGTCGGATTTAATCACTATTGATTAAGTTCAATAGACTCCTGTTTCCATTTAGTATAGGAGATTAGTAAAATGCGGCTTTTAAGAAAGAGCCTGAAGAATAAACTCATTATCAGCTATGTAGGTATAACTTTTCTGGCACTTGTCATGGTTGGTGGTATTTTTTACGGTTTTATCCAACGATATGCAAGTCAGAAAGAGGCTGAAGTAATAGAGACCTCT
This sequence comes from Spirochaetales bacterium, assembly GCA_023139255.1. Lineage (GTDB taxonomy): Bacteria > Spirochaetota > Spirochaetia > JABMQR01 > JABMQR01 > JABMQR01. The sequence goes on along the minus strand of JAGLNY010000189.1, from coordinate 9,493 downwards.
GCTCAGCAGGTAGCCTCAGAACTAATCAAATATATCGGCAGAAACCCGGCGCTGAGTGAGCTTGAGCTATTCTTTAATTCAGTGGAATCACTGCAGAATATTGAGATAAAATTTATGAGTGAAGACGGAACCTCTTTCTTTGATGTGTACAGCAGTGATCAACGGGTTACGCTGGATGATTCCAGGCTTAATATAAGCGGAATGATGCAGACATTTGGGCAAGGTCAGTTTGCTGCCTCAAACGGCAACCAACCCTGGCGGGGACAGCAAAATATAAAAATCAGTAACCAGCCTACAGAAAAAAAAGACCAGATATCCGGTACAAATATCTTGCCTATCGGGATTGGTGGTACAGAGCTGTTAATCGGTGGGAACGAAATAGAAGGATTTCTTGTTATTGCTAATTCATCAGATGTTCGGATGGGTATTATCCAGCCTGCTTTAGTAGCATTCGGGTCAGCTTCTGCCATAGCTCTGCTGCTTTCCGGTTTGCTTGGGTGGTGGATGGGTAGAAAACTTTCCAGTCCCATTGTCGCATTGAGTCGTGCTGTCGGCGGTATGCGGGAAGGGGATTTGTCTATGCGTGCTGATCTTGATGGGAAAAAGCGGGAGGATGAGATAGGTCTTCTGACGGATCAGTTTAATAGTATGGCGGAACGCCTGGAGATTACAGTTGACGACCTGGAGACAGAACGGGATACCCTGAAAAATTTTCTTTCTGATGCCTCACATGAATTGCGAACTCCCCTTACTGCTCTTATTTCCTATTTAGAGCTGCTTGAGGGGCGGGGAGGGCAGGATAGTGGAAGAAGGTCTGAATATGTTCTTAAAGGGAAGCATCAGGCTGAACGTATTAAGCTGATTGTGGCAAATCTTCTTGAACTTTCGAGAATGGAAAACAAGGAAACAGAAATAAAATTCTCAAATTATCAGATAGGGAATATTCTCAATGATGCAATTCAAACTACAGCAGGGGGTGATAATGCCAACAACCTGAAGATAGAGATGGATTTGGATGAGAATGTCCTGAAACAAACAATCTTCTGTAATTATTCAATTGTAAGGGGAATGCTGCAGAATGTTATAGGAAACAGTATTAAATTCTCACTAATGAAGAATTCATTCATGCAATATCCGGAAGCAGAAGATGCAGCAGTTTCAGTAAATGTTATATTAAAAAATAATAATGCTGTATTCCATATTGAAGATAATGGGCCTGGAGTTCCCGAGGCGGATCTGCCCAGGGTTTTTGACAGGTTCTTCCGTTCAACTGCACAATCAATTGAGGGGAGTGGTTTAGGACTTGCGATTGTTAAAAGCGGAGCTTCTCTGCACCATGGATCAGTCTCCTTGTCGAACAAGAGAGATGGAGAAAAAGTGGTTGGAACAATTTTTGAGATAGTTCTTCCATTAGTACAAACTCACAAAACATACCCAACACACCCAGCACACCCAGCAGGATAGTACTAAGTATACCCCCTACTCCTAGTGGTAGACCCCATATATAGTAAAATCACTTATTTATCTCTTACTACCACTTTTTTTATTGCATAATATGACCAAAAGAACTAGAATAGTCATAAGGTCATATTAAATAAGAGAAGGTGCACTGATGCCGGCAATATTTACAAATGAAAGAAAAAAGAGAATATATCAATCTCTTATCGAAAACGGTATTGAGTTTTTTGGTAAGTATGGTGTGAAGAAAACTACTATAGATGAAATCACCGTAAAAAGCTCAATAGCAAAAGGATCTTTTTATACATTCTTTCCCTCCAAAGAGCACTTGCTGCTGCATTGCTTAATTCGGGTTAGGGAACGGATTGCTAAAGAACTGACAGCTCCAATTCTAGAGACCGCCGGGACGCCGGAAGAGTCAATTGCAAAACTGCTTCAAGCGGGACCGGAACTTCCGGTCATGTATCCTGTTATCCAGGAATGTTATAAACCAGGAATTCAGAAGGAACTTCTGCAGATAGCCGGGGAGCTGCATATTGACAAACGGGAATTTACCCCAGTACCAAATTTTGGAGCAGTAGCAGCTCACTGGAAATACCAGGGATACACAATAGATGTGGAACCACGTGAGCTGGAGCAGGCAGTAGAATTTCTTTCGTCCCATACAGCAGTTATGGGTTATGCTGCATTCAGAAAAGGAATAGATATTCTGATGGAGTTTTCCGCAATAGGTTGTGCCGGGTTTGTCAGGGAAGTTCTCAGTCAGTAATGTTCAGACCGTCTGAGTGTTGTGAGGAAAAACAGGAATATGCTGGATATAATTATTTACAGACTCTTTTGTAATAATGTCTATCGGAAGCAGGATTGATTTCCGGATAGATTCCTTTAATACAATACTGCGAAACAGGGACATGATCCCAAGATACCCCTGCTCAAAAGGCCGCTGACTGAGGATGAAATCTATAACACCGGCTGAAAGGTATTTGATATTTTCCTGAATCAGGTCATAACCGATCATTGGAATGTGAGTATCAGGAAAAATCTGCTGCCTTGCTGCAGCAAAAATAAATGTAAAGGAATTAGTGACAAAGATACCGGCAGGTTTGTGTTCTGACAAAATTGAACACCCTTGCCCTACAAGTTTGTCAATTGAATCAGTTGGGTTGAAAGTCTGCGGGATAACCTGTGAGAAGCCATTGTTTAATGCAGCTTGGGAGAACCTTTCTACGCGGATGCGAATATGACTTGGGCCGGTAACAGGAAGCAGGACGAGAAGTTTGCCGCGGGATGATGCCAGAAGTGACATAAGACGTGCAGCCAGTTCTCCGCTTCTTACCGGGTCTTGTCCGATAGAAGATATGGGCTTCACCCCTGCAGCAATAGAATCAAAGAAAACACAGGGCAAATCCCGGGGTATTGAATCAACAAGCAGATCCGGATTTATGATTCCGGAAGGAGCTATTAAGAGACCGTCGGTTTTTTCCTTAATAACCTTTTTTATACATTCTGTGAAGGAATTATTTGATAGTATTGAATAATGATGTATCAATATCCTTACATTAAAATGTGAGAGTTCCTCTGCGGCGGTACGGATTCCTGCAGCCGGCATATTCCAGTACCCTGCATCCCCGTCAGAATCAGGCATGATAATAGAAAAACGGAAAGGACGATTTCTTGATAAACTACTGGCGATTATATTTCGGGTATATCCCAATTCCTGTACAGCTCTCAGGACGCGTTCTTTTGTAGCAGGAGCAACCCTTCCACGGTTATTTAATGCACGGTCAACAGTCCCGATTGAAATACCGGCGGCTTCTGCGATTTGGTGGAGGGTAACTGGTTTGCTTTTCACGTTATTACTATAGCATTAGTTTTTGTCATCTGACCAGTATTAAAGAGATGTATCCATGCCACGTGTAAACACATGCAGCCGCTCATGACATGATGTGCTGTTTCCGCTATACTTAGCAGGAAGAAATCAGGAATCTCGGTGGAAGAGAAAGGTTAGTTTAATGAAAGAATTAGATAAGAAACATCCGATCCGGAAGCTTACCCTGGAAACAGAAAAACGTATTCTGAGAAGTCCGCTCCTGAATATCGATACATTTATTATCCCGTCCCCCTATATTAAGGATGCAGGAATTGAGCCTGATTACGAACACAGTTACTATTGGGTTGAAGAGGGGGAAATTCTGGGATATATCCAGGTTTACTCCAATAAGGAAAAAACCAGTTTTCACATTTATAAAATTGTTACCAGTCCGTTTGGTAGAGGCAGAGGGATCGGGACTACTTTTATTGAGTATCTGGCCGTAAATCTCCCGCCAAAGGCAACCGTATATCTCTATCTGTGGGAAAAACAGCCGGATACCCTGGAATATTTCAGGAATAAGGGTTTTGCCCTTGGGGAAACAATCGTTTACAGAAATCTCGTCTATTATCATCTCTCTGCAACTCCCCTGGATCTCCTTAAACCTTATGGTGCCGGTGAGATAGTAAATGACGCTAAAAATGATGACATTGGTAAAGCAAGACATGATGCACGTAAAACAATCCGGTTCCTGTCCCATATGGTTGACTCACTCTCCAATGCGAACTCCGGGAAAATAATTGAGGATATCAACAGAGAGACTACAACACTGGTTAATATCCTGAACAGATTTCGCGATACCATCAATAGAATTCATGAAGTGAATCTGCGTGATCTGATACTTGAACGGATTATCCCCTATGTTGAAGCTTCATCAGTACCCTGCAGACTGCATTTCAGTCTTGATTCTGATACTTCTGTTGTGCTTGGGTACTATGTGAATTTCAGCCGTGCACTAGTGAATATTGTCTCGAACTCACTTGATGCTATCCGGGAAAAAGGGGAGAAAGGGATTCTGCATTTAGATTTACGGGATAAACATGACCGGGTAGTTCTTCGGATCAAGGATAATGGGATGGGGATGTCTGAGGATATGCTGAAACTGGATTCGGAAGGAATCCCCCTGTTTGTGGGGAAATCGACAAAAGGAAGGAAAGCCGGGGAAGGACTGGGCTCCATACAGATTTTCTCGGCTTTCGGGAAGGAAAATATTGACATCAAGAGCTCTCCCGGAAACGGGGCTATCTGGACTATCACATTTGACCGGCCGCCGAAAGGAGCAAGTGAAAAAATTTATGCGCAGCTGGAACGCCGGTTTAACGAATTCCACAACTTGATTGAAGTGAATAAAATATTGAAACATACTCCCCGGAATACCGTAGTAGCCTATATCTGGCAAATCAGGAAAATGGAACTGCTTATTTTCGATCTTATCCTGCAGTTTAGTAAAGATCATAATATACGGACGATATACCGGATTATTTTGTCTTATTTTATGGAAAACATGACACAAGATGAATTGAGAAAAGAAATTGAATCATTTCGTGGTGAACATACGCGAATTCAGTATTGGCTTTTTGAGACAGCTTGTGAGGTGAAAAAACGCATGTCTCTGCTGAATCACGGAGTTGCATTGCGGAAATTTCGGGGCCCATTGTTCAGGAGTTACGGACAGGCTATAGATAGTGTCATCATTTTTACCATGAACCCGGAATCCGGGGACTTCCTTGCCACTGACAGAAAACTTGCCGAGCATCTGGATTTTGCACCGTATCTGGGAGAAGCCAAGGAAATGCTCCTTCGTGGTGAATTTGTCGGCGATTTAAACAATCACCAACAGGCAATAACCCTTGGTGTCTGGAGTGTCCTTTCAGAAGATGATTTACTTGAAAAACTTCTGCTTATACAGAAAGGGGCGGAAAAGCTGCTTGCGATGGGAGTGCATAAGAAGAAGAAACTCTCATTTTATCAGACAACCTATATTCGTTCCTCAATGGATATCAATCCTGACATCTCTACAACCTTCGGGGAGATTGTACATATGAAGAGAGAGAGCTTGAAGCGGTTTATAAGGGATGCAGATACGGATTTGGATGGGTATTTAATGATTCAGGATTGAACCAATCCTACCGGCTTCAGGTCAGTCTATATTTCATAAGGTGTGTCGAGGTAGACCTTTTTTATCCACTGAAGGAAAAATTCCTGACTGGAACTTCTCCAGATATTTTCAGGGTTTTTTGGATCCAGATTAGCCGGTGCAGCTACATCAGATCTTCCTTTTTTCACATCACGCTCATACTCTTCTATCAATCGGTGGGTTCGGTATTCAGCATGCCCCAGATGCATAATAAATTTCCCATCGCTGCTCTCGAAAATCACATATCCCGTTTCACGGGAATGTGCCAGGAGCTTAATTTCCCCATCGCGTTCCTTTTTTTCCAGGACTTCATCCGGAATGCCTGAATGCCGGCTTTGAGGGCACCAGAACAGGTCGTCCAGGTCTCCGGTAATGCGATGTGACCGGTCAAGGTTTCTCAGCTGATAGATGCCGAATAGTTTGTCAGGATACATAACTTTCTCAATTCCCATATATTTTGCCAGTGCAAGACCGCCCCAACAGATCCCGAGTGTCGAGGCGACATGTTCATGAGTATAATCAAGAATTTCAGTAAACTCATTCCAGTAGGAAACATCCTCAAAGGGAATCTCCTCAACAGGGGCACCTGTTATAATGATACCATCAAATCCACGATGACTGATTGCATCCTCAAATGTATGATAAAAGGTATCCAGGTGCTTTTTATTGCTGCTGGTATAGGTATGTGTTTTCAGGCGCAGCCAGACCGGTTCAATCTGTAAAACAGAACGTCCCAGGGGAAACAGGATATTAAACTCATAGGTTTCTGCCTGGGGCATAATATTCAGGATACCAATCCTCAAAGGTCTGATATCCTGATGTTCTGCACGTTCCGGGGTTATGCAATGAACCCTTCTTTCCTGTAGCGCTTTCTGTATGTGATAGTTTTCAGGAAGAATAATTGCCATTTTTACCCCTCATTTTCAGCTGTTAAGAGCTGAATCCAAATCCTTCAGGATATCATCAATATGCTCAATACCAATTGACAGACGTATCATGTCAGGGGTAATTCCCCCTTCTTCCTGCTGCTTTTCGTCCAACTGGGCATGTGTTGTGCTTGCAGGATGGATAGCAAGAGATTTTGCGTCGCCTACATTTGCAAGATGTGAAATAAGCGAAAGATTGTTAATGAAACGTTCTCCTGCTGCACGGGCGCCGCCCTCAACATTGCTTCCATCTACCCCGAATACTACCATTCCGCCGAATCCGTTTTCCAGCTGTTTTTCAGCTGCAGGATTAGAGGGATCTCCAGGGAGTCCCGGGTAGCGAACCCAGTTGACTCGCGGATGTTTCTGCAGGAACTTAGCCACAGCAAGTGCATTTGAGCAGTGGCGATCCATTCGCAGCGACAGGGTCTCAATACCCTGAAGAAACATCCAGGCATTATCCGGGCTTATGCATGCGCCGAGGTTTCTCAAAGGAACGAGTCTCATTCGTAAAATAAATGCCAGAGGATTAAGGTCTCCCAGATCATGGGCATACCGGACACCATGATAAGAAGCATCCGGCTCATTGTACAATTTGAATTTTGGGTCACTCCAGTCAAATTTTCCACTGTCAACAACAATGCCGCCAATACCAGTCCCATGTCCGCCAAGCCATTTTGTCAGTGAATGAATAACAATATCAGCACCATGCTCAAGCGGCCTGAAAATATTGGGGGGCGTGAATGTTGAGTCGACAGCCAGAGGAATATGATGCTTTTCAGCAACCTTTGCTAAAGCTGATATATTGACTACATCAAGGGAAGGATTTCCGATTACTTCCGTGTAGAACAAGCGGGTCCGGTCGGTGACAGCGGCTTCAAAAGCCTCAGGGGTTCCTTCCGGGACAAACCGGACAGTTATTCCCAGCTCCGGGAGAATATTGTTAAACATAGTATATGTACCGCCGTACAACGCGCTCGACGATATCACTTCATCCCCGTGTCCGCAGACATTAATGATTGTGTAAAAAATTGCCGATGTTCCCGATGCAAGCGCCAGGGCTGCTGCCCCGCCTTCCAGAGCCGCCACACGTTGCTCAAGTACATCCTGTGTCGGGTTCATAAGTCTGGTATAGATATTCCCTAACTCTTTCAGTGAAAAAAGATTGGCCGCATGTTCAGTATCCTTGAACATATAGGCGCTTGTCCTGTGCAGCGGTACTCCGCGTGAACCGGTTTCATCTATTTGCGCTCCTGCATGCAGGGCTTGTGTTTCAAATTTGTAACTCATAATTTCTCCTGTATTATTTTGAAAAAACTACCGATTTGTCAGAAGTTTTTAATTGTCTCATGCATCTTTAAAGATCCATGTGGATAAATATCGTTCACCAGTGTCAGGCAGAATGACTACAATACGTTTTCCTGAAAATGGTTCCCGTTTTGCGATTCTGTAGGCTGCCGTGACGGCTGCGCCAGACGATATTCCAACAAAAAGGCCCTCGGTCCGTGCAAGCTGCCTGGTCATCCCGGCTGCATCTATGGAGGATACCTGTAAAATCTCATCAATAAGTTCAGTATTGAGAACCCCGGGGATAAATCCTGCCCCGATCCCCTGGATTTTATGGGATCCCGGGGTATTCCCGGATAGAACGGCTGATTCTTCCGGTTCCACTGCTATTATCTTAACACCGGGAACTTCCTTTTTCAGGACTTCACCAGTTCCCGTTATGGTTCCGCCGGTACCGATGCCTGATACGAAATAATCTATCTGGCCGTCAGTATCATGGAGAATTTCTTTTGCCGTGGTTCTGCGGTGAGCTTCAGGATTTGCGGGATTCAGGAACTGCTGCGGCATAAAACTGCCGGGATTTTCCCGAACTATCTCCTCTGCCTTCTCAATTGCAGCTTTCATGCCCCCTTCCGATGCTGTCAGGACAACCTGGGCACCCAATGCTTTTAGCAGATTCCTTCTTTCTATGCTGAGAGACTCAGGCATAGTTAGTATAAGACGGTATCCCCGGGAAGCTGAGATGAAAGCCAAACCAATTCCTGTATTGCCGCTGGTGGGTTCAACAATAAGACTTCCTGCGGAAATTTTTCCTTCACGTTCTGCCGCCTCAATCATACCCAGTGCAATTCGATCCTTAACGCTTGAGAGAGGGTTGAAATATTCCAATTTCGCAATTATTTCATTACCTGTCTCCTCTGAGAGTTTTGCTAATCTTAATAGAGGGGTATTTCCCACTAAATCCGTTATTGATTGTGATATATGCATAGTTTCTCCTTAACTATCAGCGGCCTGACCGGCTGCCGGGTGATCAGATGTAGTAATCAATTGCATCTGCTGTCTGTTCTTTATCGATAATATCCTGCAAGGTATATGAGCGCAGTACATTTTCCATAGCCTGATACATTTCAGACCATATAGGTCTGGTGGCACATCTCTTTATTAGTTCACAAGTTTCAGTATCGAGGCAGGGAACCGGTGTCATGTGACCTTCCAGTGCATTTGCTACTTCCAAAATTGTTATGAGATTCGGATCCCTTGTCAGCTGGTAACCGCCGTGTGCACCACGAATTGTACTGATAAAACCAGCTGCTTTCAGCGTTATAAGAATATTCTCCAAATAGGAATCCGGGATTTTCTGTCCGTAGACAATCTCTTTTCTTTTTATCGGTTTTTTCCCGTATGATTTTGCTATTTCCAGGATTGCCCGGGTACCATACCTGCTTTTAGTGGAAAGCCGCATATTTCCTCCATTGACTTTTGTCTGCCCTTTTGCAAAAGACAGTTTGTATAGTTCATAAAAAACATGAACATAGTGAACATTAAGATATTGTCACAATAAAGTCAAGAACATTGTAATTTTTTTCTTTTTCCTTTTATAATGCAGACAAATGATATCCTGACATAGGAGTTTATCGGACTTGATGCTATTGGAGCTATTTTTAGAGATTTTTTCCCTATTTTAGGAGTGAATGAGGCAAATATATGCCATATTTGCCGATTGAAAGACGAAAAAGAGGGAAAAAAGGTCAAAAATAGAGCAATATTGATTAAGTCCGACAAGCTCCTAAGGTCATTAGAATTGATGCACAGTAA
>JAGLNY010000188.1 GCA_023139255.1 Spirochaetales bacterium | reverse complement strand
CGATAGTTGATCCCTACTATGAGGTAAAAGCTGCTGGTGATGTAGAGACCTTCACTCTGACGATTGTACACACCAATGACACGCATGGGCGGCTGGAAGAAGGCACGTATGACGGGATGGGATTTGCGAAGATAGCGACGGTTATAGAGTATGTAAACTCTGTGAGTGAAACGACTCTGATCCTTGATGCGGGAGATACCTTTCACGGGACGAATGCGGCGACGCTGACTGAAGGGGAAAGTATTGCGAAGCTGATGGACGGGACCTATGATGCGCTGGCACCGGGAAACCATGATTTCAACTATGGAGTTGCCCAGCTGCTGGAACTGGATGAGATGACAGACTTTCCCTTTTTGAGTGCGAATGTGACCAAGGCAGGAGAGTTACTGTTTCAACCGTACAAGATATTTGAGTATTATGGTGTGAAGGTAGCAGTTGTGGGACTGACCACACCGGAGACGGCCTACAAGACCCATCCTAAGAACGTGGAAGGGATATACTTTGATCAGCCGCCGGCATGGGCACTTACGGATGCGGATGAATATGGGAAGGTATCGTTGGCTGAGACTGCTGCACTGATGCAGGCGGGAGTTGACCTGCTGCGCAAGGAAGCGGATATGGTTATAGTCCTGGCGCATATAGGCATGGATAAAGAGAGTGCGATTACCAGTACGCTGATAGCGGAAAACATTGACGGGATAGATTTAATTATAGACGGGCACAGTCACACAGAGTTGCCGGAAGGAATGGTAGTTAATGGAACCGTGGTTGCGCAGGCTGGACAGTATGGCGTGAATGTCGGGATAATTAATGTAGAAATAGCTGGAGGAGAAATCACCGGTATCACCCCATTTCTGTACACCAAAGCGGAAGCGGCAGAGATTGAGCCGAATGCAGCGGTAGCAGCCTATATTGAGGAAGTGAATGCGGAAGTGGAATCTTTTACGATGCAGGAGATAGCAACGCTGCCCTATGCACTGGATGGAGAGCGTGCGCATGTGAGGACGCGTCCGACGAACCTGACGAAAATACTGACAACTGCGATGATGGAGACGACAGGAGCGGATGCTGCGCTTACAAACGGCGGCGGGATACGGGCATCGATTGATGCGGGTAATGTGACCATTGGAGAGGTGATCACGGTTCTGCCGTTTAACAATACGATTGTAGTAATAGAGGTAACGGGAGCAGAGCTGCTGGCGGCGATAGAGAACGGTATCAAGGATTTACCAAACCCGAGCGGAGCCTATCCGCAGATGGGAGGAGTTGAGGCGATCTGGAACCGGTTCAATGATCCGGGAGAACGACTGTTCAAGGTAAAAGTGGGTGGAAAGGTTGTGGATCCATTGGCAACCTACCGACTGGCAACCAATGACTTTCTGGCAGCAGGAGGGGATCAATACACGATGTTTGCAGACAAACCGCTGTTGGAAGAATATGGACTGATGGCAGAAATTTTCGGATACTATCTTGTGGAGAATTTTCCTCTGGAAGATTGACTTTTCTTGATGAGGTAATTACGGCCGGCTATGGTACTTAGAATGTACTGTATGCCGGCCTTTTTTGCTTAAAAAAGCTGTCTCGACAGAGACAGCTTATAGAAAATATAACATGTAATTATATTTTACATTAAATCCTTTGCTTTTCGTGCAGTATTGCCAGTTTTTTCACAAACAGCAATGTGACGTAGTTTGCCTTTTTCAAAAACAGATTTCATCTTAATACCACCACCCCAGCGACTAACAAGCTGGAGAGCACCTTCACGTCGGGCGTTTTTGGATACAGGACCTGCCATATATATACACCTCCATAATTTCTTAATGCAGGAATAATATATACAATCTTTGATTTTTGGTCAATTGCTTTAATTCTTTGAATTTATTACTATTAATCTATGTTTTATAAGAAAGTAAAATGGATATTAAAAAATATATTTCTTCTTCCTGTACATTTTTACAGATTAATTATTTCTCCATGGACTCGTTCTTCCTGTATTTATTCTCCCACCTGCTCGAAATATATGATAAATGCTATACATGAATATGGCATAATTAAAGGGAGTATCCTTGGATTAACAAGGATTGGTAGATGCAATGGTACTTTTTTCATTGGTGGCGACGATCCTGTTCCGAGCCATTTTAACTGGAAAGATTTATCAGAAAATTACAGGAAATTTAATCGGCATAAACATAAAAATTGATAGGAATCAACTTTCAGCAATTTGTCTGATGAAAGGAATTAATGCTTCAAGTGCACTTTCATTGTATCCGCCTTCAGGAATGATTAAATCAGCATACATCTTTGTGGGCTCTATAAATGAGTAATGGCCAGGTCTTACAACTTCAATATATTGATTGATAACTGACTCTACAGTTCTTCCCCTTTCCTTTACATCTCTTTGCAGTCGCCGAATAAAACGAATATCATCCGGTGTATCAACATAAAGTTTCAAATCAATAAGATCCCTAATCACTGGGTCTGATAGAATCATAAGTCCTTCAATTATTACTAATGATCGAGGTTTTACATTTATATAATTTTCTTGTCGTTTATGATGAACAAAATCGTATTGCGGCATTTCAATTGATTGAAAATTTTTCAGAGCATATAAGTGTTCATATAACAGTTTACTATCAAAAGCGTCTGGATGATCAAAATTGTAAGCTGTAATGCGTTCATTATTTATATATTCAGCTGACCGATAATAATTATCCTGTGGAATAAAAACAAAATCAGGAATTATTTCCGCAATTTTTCCGGCAATTGTTGATTTGCCAGATCCAGAACCACCTGTTATACCGATTATTTTTACTTGTTTACCCATTACTTGCCTCTTTGCAAAATTACTATTTACTATTTCAACTCTCATTACATTACTAGTATACTGAAACAAGGTCAATTAATACAGCGAACAAGCTGTTGCCTGTTATTACTCTACCTACTATGTATAGTATTCTTTCCCCCATACAAAAGCCCATTTCCTTTTCCATATACAGTATGCTGAATGTGGATGGATAAACGTCTTCATATTGTCTGGAGGTTGCTTTATAAATTGGTTGTTAGGGTAAAAAAATAAAATTTTTTAAGCAAATACGTTTATCTTGGCAGTTTTTGACAAAACTGCAAAACCTCACATTGCAAGTATATAAAAAGAGACCGGATAAACCGGTCTCTTTTTATATAATCGGGCTGAGGGTGGATGGGTTAACACTTTCTTATACTCAAACTAAATTGGATAAGAAAGTTGGTATGTAACTTAAGATAATTTATAATTGGAAGTGTGTTAACCTTGGCAGTTTTTGACAAAACTGCAAAACCTCACATTGCAAGTATATAAAAAGAGACCGGATAAACCGGTCTCTTTTTATATAATCGGGCTGAGTGGATTTGAACCACCGACTTCTTGATCCCGAACCAAGCGCGCTACCCCTGCGCTACAGCCCGAAGGGAATTAGAAAGAAACATACGGGAGCGACGGGGATTGAACCCGCGATCTCCGGCTTGACAGGCCGGCGCGATAACCAGCTTCGCCACGCCCCCTTACGAGAAATAAATATAAAACATAGATGAATTAAATGTCAACCGGTATTTTTATTGACTCTTTATTTACTACATGATATTTTTTCACTACATACTGATATATAACTTGAAAGATAAGGATATGAATAATGCCATCAAAAAAAATTACTAATATAAATGAAATAGCATCAAAAAATGGAAAACAACCAAAAAAACATAAACTAAGGCTATCTTGGATACTAAGTATTATAATGTTGGTTTTTGTAGTTGTAGCATTTGGGTTAAGCCCTCTTGCAGGAGCTTTTGGTAATAATAGCTCTGAATTAATTTTTGGGTACTTTAATGAGGAACCAATAACTTTTTCCTTTAACAATTATTTTTATAATCAGAGGGAGACAATTGCACAAAATTGGAATACTCAGACTGACGATGCAAATTATGAATATCAGATTTATCAAATTTGGAAGCAGGCGTATGATAATACAGTCATGAATATTGCTCTTATGCAGGAAGCTGAAAGCAGCGGATTATTTATCACAGAAAGTGCTGTAGATAGATATTTACTTAAAAGTGGACCCTATATAAATAGTGATGGTGAATTTGATGCAAAACTTTATAATTCTGTTTCAGATATAACGAAAAAAAATATCAGGGCAGAGGTAAAGGAATCCATGCTAATCCAAATTTTGCTAGATGATCTTTTCGGTTCTTTTATTGCTCCTGCCGAGTTGGAATTTATTGATTCAATGGGAAAAAATGAAAAAGTATTTGATTATTTAGTACTCCCCCTAACTAACTACCCAGATGAAAACGCAGTTACTTATGGTCAATCAAATGTAATTGAATTCACCAGTATAGATTTCAGTGTTATAACTTTATCAAGTGAAAACCAACAGGAATCTGAAAGTATTTATAATCGTATTACTAATGGTGAAATTTTGTTTGAGGATGCTGCCAGAACTTATTCTCTTGATACTTACTCCGAAAACGGTGGTGAGGTCGGTAAAGGTTATTTCTTTGCTATGCGTGAAAACTTTAATAGTGAAGAAGATTTGAATTCAGTTTTCTCCCTTAATGATGGGGAAACCAGTTCATTAATCGAGACACCATATGGTTATAATATTTACCGTATTAATAAAAAATCCGAACTTCCTGATTTTTCAAATGCTGAAACACTCGCAATAGTAAAAGAATATTTAATAGTAAGAGAACGTGGGCTAGTTGAAGATTATATAACTTCAGAAGCTGAAAAAATAATCGCTTCTTCTCAGGATGATTTTGCATCAACTGCTTTTAAAGCAGGTTTAGATATTTATTCAACTTCACCTACTCCACTAAATTACGGTAGTTCATTATTCCTCGGCTCATTCCTTTACAGTGATACAGAGCAATATATTGCAAATCTTGAAAATGATGAATCAGCTTTAAGAAAACTATACAATACAAATGAAGGCAGTTTTTCAGAACCAATAACAGTTAATTCAGGTATTTTAATTGCTTTATGTAGATCTGATTCTGAAAATGAGGGGAATATAGATACTCTTTCAATGATTTATCCATATATTGCTCCTCAGATTCAGCAATCTGATTTTACCAATAGTATTTTTTCATCAGATAAATTCGAAGATAATTTTTTGCAAGTATTCTTCTCAGAAATACTTTCTGATTCGTAGAAGTTTTTCATTTAGCAAACAGTTAATCTTTTTCATCACTTTTCAATACTGATAAAAATGCTTTTTGAGGAACTTCAACATTCCCTACCATTTTCATCCGTTTTTTACCCTCTTTCTGTCTCTCAAGCAGTTTACGTTTTCTGGAGATATCACCACCATAGCATTTTGCAGTTACATCTTTTCGATAAGCTGTAATTGTCTCTCTGGCGATCACATTGCTTCCTATAGCCCCCTGAATAGCTATTTTGTATTGTTGTTTAGGAATTTCTTTTTTAAGCTTCCTACAAACACTTCTCGCGCGTGCTACGGAATTACCTCTAAATACAAGTTGGGAAAATGCATCTACTATAGAACTGTTTACTAAGATATCCAGTCTAACAAGATCAGTTGTTTTATAACCAATTATTTCGTAATCAAATGAGGCGTACCCACGACTTACAGATTTCATCCTATCATAAAAATCAAAGAGTACTTCTGCTAACGGCATTGCGTAAATAAGTTCAACCCTTTTTTCATCAAGATAATTCAATGCTGTCTGCGTACCACGTTTTTCCATGCATAATGTTATCAGATTACCTACATACTCACTTGGTGTAATAATATTAGCCTGTATATACGGTTCCTCGCAACTAAGAACCAGAATTGGGTCCGGGTATTCAAGAGGGTTATCAATAATAATATTACTTTCGTCTTTTAAATGCACAATATAACGCACAGAAGGAGATGTAAATACTATGGACAAACCAAATTCACGTTCAATCCTCTCCTGGATAACTTCAAGATGCAGAAGTCCAAGGAATCCACACCTGAATCCAAAACCAAGTGCTGCAGATGAATCCTTCTCATATACAAGGGAAGCATCGTTCAGCCGTAATTTATCAATTGCACTTTGCAGTTCTTCGTAATCATTTGAATCAACAGGATAAATAGAAGAAAAAACAACGGGTTTAACTTCTTTAAAACCATCAAGTGGTTTATTACAGGGATTATTTGCTGCAGTAACAGTATCGCCAATACGAATGTCAGAAATAGTTTTTATGCCAGCGATTAGATATCCTACATCCCCGGCTGTTAATTTCTGGTGCTTTTTAAGACCCATTTGGAATTTTCCCAATTCCTCAATTTTATATTTTGACTTATTAAACCAGAACTGTACTTCATCATTTATTGATAAGGTTCCTTCAAACATACGGAGATGGATTATTACACCTCTGTATGAATCATAATGGGAATCAAAGATCAAAGCCTTGGGAGGTTGATCCGATTCGCCGGAAGGAGCAGGAATATACTCAACAATCATTTCCAATAATTCATCGACACCCTGCCCGGTTTTTGCAGAAACAAGGGCTGCAATGTCCTGATCAAGACCAAGATCATGATCAATTTGCTGTTTGATCCAGGGGATATTGGAACTAGGCAAGTCAATTTTATTTATTACAGGTATAATTTCCAGATCATATTCCATTGCCATATACATATTGGCAAGAGTCTGTGCTTCAACACCTTGTGAAGCATCTATTAAGAGCAGCGCGCCTTCACAAGAAGAAATTGCACGAGATACCTCGTAGGAAAAATCAACATGTCCAGGCGTATCAACCAGGTTGAGTTCATACTCAATACCATCCCTGCTTAGATACGGGATTGTAACTGCCTGTGATTTTATAGTAATCCCTCTCTCGCGCTCAATATCCATTGAATCAAGCATTTGATTAGTTAGGTTCCGTTCATCCACAAGATGAGCCTTCTCGATAAACCTGTCAGCAAGAGTAGATTTTCCATGATCGATGTGTGCTATTATACAAAAATTTCTAACGTGTTTCTGAGATGTGCCCATGTTTTTGATCCAAATTTATTTTGTTAGGTTTGTTACTGAAACTCTCTCTTCCAAACCAAGCAGTTTCCGAATTTCCTCATCGTCCATTGTCTCTTTCTCTATCAATTCGTTTGTAAGTTTCTCGAGTTCATTCTTATGCTCGGTGAGAAGGTTTCTGGTTTCATCAAGAGCATCATCAAGAATTTTGTTAACTTCTGCATCAATTCTTTTAGCAGTATCATCAGAATAATCTTTATGCTGGGCTATCTCCTTACCAATAAAAATTGGCTCCTCTTCCTGCCCATACGCCACGAATCCAAGGCTGCTCATCCCCCACTCAGTAACCATACGTCTGGCCAGCGCCGTTGCCTGTTTGATGTCATTTGCTGTTCCCGTGGTTGTCTCGCCATAGAATAGTTCCTCAGAAATATATCCACCCATAGTTATCTTAATCCAATCCATTAATGCACTCTTATTCTTGGTATAGGTATCTTTCTCTGGTAATGATAGTGTTAACCCCAGAGCCCTGCCGTGAGGAACTATAGTGACTTTATGAAGAGGATCAACATTGTCAAGATAATAGTACATTAATGCATGTCCGGCTTCATGATAAGCCGTTGCCCTTTTTTCTTCGGGTGTCAAAACCTTAGACTTTCTTGCAACGCCCAGAAGTATTTTATCCCTGGCTTCCTCAAAATGAATCATAGAGATTTTTTTAACACTTGCCCGTGCAGCAAATAAAGCTGCCTCATTTACGAGGCTTGCTAGATCTGCTCCTGAAGTCCCAGGTGTGGCCCTCGCAACTCGTTTGAGATCAACATTTGTATCCAGCTGTAATTTTCTGCAATGTATTTTCAGAATATCTTCACGTTCCTGAACATCCGGCATATCAATAACAATCTGACGGTCAAATCTTCCAGGCCGTGTTAACGCCGGGTCAAGCACATCCGGACGGTTTGTGGCAGCAATAATAATTACACCTGTTTTAGTATCAAAGCCATCCATCTCAACAAGCATTTGATTAAGGGTCTGCTCACGTTCATCATTCCCACCGCCATAACCGGCACCTCTGGATCTTCCTACAGCATCCAGCTCGTCTATAAATATTATACAAGGGGCATTTTTCCTCCCCTGCTCAAACAAATCACGCACTCTGCTGGCACCGACTCCAACAAACATTTCAACAAAATCAGAACCGGACATATGGAAAAAAGGAACATCAGCTTCACCTGCCACAGCTTTAGCCAGAAGTGTTTTTCCTGTTCCCGGCAGCCCTACAAGTAATACACCCTTTGGAATTTTTGCGCCAATATCAATAAATTTCTTGGGATTTTTCAAAAAATCAACGACTTCCTCAAGCTCATACTTAGCCTCAATCTGTCCGGCAACATCATCAAAAGTTATTTTGTCAGTACTTTTATTATACTCTTTTGCACGACTTTTACCAAATGAGAATGCCCTTCCTCCTGCTCCCTGAGTCTGTTTATACATCATCCAGAAAAATCCAATAAAAATCATCCAGGGTAGAAGCTGAAGGATAATTTGTATTGCCGAAGTACCCTTAATACTTCCGGTTACACGAGTTCCGCTATTAAGGAGATTCTGCATGAGCTCATCATCAAAATAGGGTATCCTTGTTGAATATCGTAATGCTGTACCGGTATTACTCAGGGTATCCAGAGTAAAATATACATCACTCGTATCCAGAATTTCTACGGAGGAAACCTGTCCGGATTCAACATAGTTCAGGAATGTCGAATACGGAACTTCCTGAGTTACCCCGCTGCTATTTGAAAAAAGTATTATCCCAAACATTATTATTAGTGAAACAATGAAGAAAAGGGCAAATTTATTCTTACCAAAATCAAACTTTGGCCCCATATCATTCTTGTTATCTGGTCTGTTGCTATTCTGCGTACTCACTATAACTCCCTGTAAATTTTACATTAACTCTCAGTAATTTTTCTTTAGCATCAAATATATTAACAACTTTCATTCGTGATGCAATCCTGTTCTTTCCGCCAAAAGCTTTTCCAAGTACTGCAGCAATACCCATACGATCCTCGATAACCGGAACCATCCAACGTCTTTCTGATAGGATTTTCCAGTCCTTCAACAACTTGCTAACTTGCTTTCGTCCTTCATCAAGCTCGATATCATCACCAGAAATAAAAGAACGAACAATTATAGGTTGATCATTCAAGGTATTAACAAGTAAAATATCATCCTTTTCTGCATCTTTACTGCTCTTTATTGCCAATGTACAACCGGGAAACAATTCAAGATCAATTCCGGATACAACTTTAAGATACTTATTATTTTTGGTATGGACAATATTATCAACCCAAAAAAGTCGATTACTATCAGTATATATACTGATTCCAGCAAATTCAAGAATTCTTTTACTACCTGAAGGACGTTCATGTAATTTATTACCGGTATTCCTGAATAATTCCTCATCAGCATGAATCAGCTTTTTTATTGTGTTATAGGGAATAGGCAACTGGTTTTCCCGAAAAAGCAACTCCCAGGCTCTATATATAAGCTGTGTTCTCTGATACCTGTCAAGTTCAAGAAAATCAATTACATAACATGATACACTATCAGATTCCTTTTGCAAAACACCATCTATTGCATCTCCAGAAGATTCATTTTTCAAATGATCAAAAAGTATTTCAAGTTTCTCCTGCCCATGTATAAGAGACCTGTACAAGCCAGGAAACACCTGTTTGATTCCCGGTATTAAATCACGAATCTTGTTACGCAGAAAACGTGACTCAAGATTTGTTGAATCAATAGAAGCCTGGAGGTCATAATGATTAAGATAATTAATAATTTCTTCTTTTCCAGTCCCAAGCAGTGGGCGAACAATCGACCGGTTCGTTTCCCGGACACCTAACAGTCCTTCAGGACCTGCTCCCTGTAGAAAGCGCATTAGCAGAGTTTCTATTTGATCATCTAATGTATGAGCAGTGGCTAAAACCGAATAAGAGTAACTATCCATAAGTGAAAATATGTTTGAGTATCTTGCTTCCCGGGCTGCATCTTCTAGTCCCCGACATCTTTGCAGAGCAATTTCTTCAATAGTTCCTTTTGGGCACTCAAGTATATGTAAATCAATTTGAAGATTATTTGAAAAATTACTAATAAAAGAAATTTCTTTTTGTATTTCGTATTCACTACGCAGATTGTGATTCACATAAACAGCAGATATTTGTAAATCAAGTTTTTTCTGTTTTGCTAAAGAGTGTAATATATGGAGAAGTGCTGTTGAGTCAGGGCCTCCGGAAAAAGCAACAAGAATAGAGGCGTTATAAAACAACCCATATTTTTTGAGAAAATCAGTTACTCTATGTTCTAAAGTTTTTACGATTGAATTCATTCATAACTCTATGAATCGATATGCCTTCAATCAGTTTAATAATAGCTGATGAAGCCAATTCAATTCCTTCATGTAATTTACCGGGATTATCCGGAATTCCCAAAACATGCTCAATTACAGGACAACCTGGTTCCGGCCTTCCAATACCAATATAAATTCTTAAAAAATCTTCCTTATGAATTGTTTCTATAATGGATTTAAGTCCATTATGCCCGGCATCAGATCCACCTGCCTTAACCCTTATTACCCCTGAAGTTAAATCCATATTGTCACATATCACAATCAACCTGGATTCCTGCATTCGGGTAGTACGAAATAACTTTGGAAATATGATGCCTGAGTTGTTCATATAGGTAAGCGGCTTCACAAGATAGTAGTCATTCTTATCTTGTGTCATACCCTTGCTATAACTATACGGTTGAAAAAATTTCTTTTTAGTAGGTATATTTAGAATTGAGGAAACACGGTCAATTGTCATAAAACCAACATTATGCCGGGTTTCCTCAAATCGTTTTTCTGGATTACCTAAGCCTACAATCAGATACAGGACTTACTCTCCTTCAGATTCAGAAGCTCCAATTACTTCAACTTCAGTCTCTTCTTCCTCTCCTTCTATCTCTTCTTCTTCTTCCTCAACTATTTCTTCCTTGAGAGATGTTATAGTAACTAGTGTTCTTTGTAAATCAGTTAATATCTTTACCCCTTTAGGAGCTGAAAGACTCTCAACGTGGAGGCTTTCATTCAGTCCGAGTTCTGCTATATCACAAACGATATTTTCCGGGATATCTTCCGGAAGACACTCTATATCAATTTCATACAGAACCTGCTCAAGAATTCCGCCTAACTTAACACCTTCAGCAGATTCTGTATTCTTCAGTGATATCGATACAGTTGTATGAAGTTTTTCACCTTTCGTAATCTCGAAAAAATCAATATGCTTCAACTCATACTTCAGGGGATTTTCCTGAAAATCCTTAATCAAAACGGTGAATGATTTCTTGCCCATTTTAACAGTGAGCAATCCACTTTCAGAAATACTCCTGATTTTAGAACTAAATTCTTTTGCATCAATACTAATATGAACCGGGCTATTTTTTCCATATATAACGGCAGGGATTTTGCCCTCTTTTCTTAATCTTCTTGAGGCACTTGTCCCACTTTCTGTCCGTTTTATACCGGATAATACTTTATCATCCATTATAATCTCCTTATTATGCTGGTTTTACTGGGGCGGTAGGATTCGAACCTACGCATGTCGGCACCAAAAACCGATGTCTTAACCGCTTGACTACGCCCCAAAAAAATTTAAAGCATACCTACATAATGACAATGAGTATGCTAATAACCAACCGAAGATTATAGTTTTTTCAGGAATATGTCTAGGAGTCTGTCAGACTTAATCAATATTGTTTTATTTTTGACCTTTTTGCCCTCTTTTTCGTCTTTCAATCGGCAAATATGGCATATATTTGCCTCATTCACTCCACAAAGGAATAAAATTAATACAAATTTTATTCTTCGAAGTTTTTCTTGAAAAACTTCATAGGTTAAGAATCTCTAAAAATAGCTCCAATAGCATCAAGTCCGACAAACTCCTAGGGATTAAGGGATCTAATTTGCTTTTTCAGTATGAGTTTCATCTGGAGTTTTATCAAATTCCCCCAGAATCATATCCTGCAGTTTGCCCCTGAACTCTGAACTGATGGGATGCGCTACATCCTTATATTCACCATTCTTTGTTTTTCTGCTGGGCATAGCGATGAATGCACCATTTTTCCCCTCAATAACTTTAACATTGTGAACGACGAAAGAATTATCAAAAGTTACAGTTACATATGCTTTAAGCTTACCTTCTGTTGTTACTCTTCGAACCCTGATGTCAGTGATTTCCATAGCGCCTCCATGCTACAAATAATTTATTAACATATGCCGATTATATAGGTTTTCCCAGATTTCAGAAAAATTCCTAGAAAATTCTGAAAAACCTTTACCATAGCTAATAAACACTTATGTAAATCAATTGTAACCCCCAATGTATGGAATCGCAAGTGTTTTCTGCTAGTTCTGTAAGGATCAAAGATGGCATATGCTCACTAGCGACCTGTTTTTTACAATGGGCAATGCTTTATATGAGTTTGAATGGGTAAACTTAAGCTTAGGGAGTCTGATGCAGTTTCTGCAGCTGATTGGTTTGAAAATATACCAAAATATGCGGACCCGCTTCCAGTGAGCGAATAAAACAATGTATTTAAGTGAACCATTTGCTCTTTTATCATAGTATATAATGGATATTCTTTTGTAATAATTTTCTCAAAATCATTCGTATAATCCCAGAATTCCGGAGAAAGAGAAAGCTGTTCATACATAGTTTTTGCATTAAAGTCTGTATATTGTGATGAATCCTGCAATAAATCAAATTTTTGATATGCATCACTAGATGAAATTATAAATCCTGGAAATACCAGAACTAACCAATAATTATTCAAAATTTGCGGTATCCTCACTATCTCTTCACCCCTGCCTGTAACAAGAGCCATATTAGATTTGTCAATAAAAAACGGAATATCGCTCCCCAGCTTGCAGGCCAAAGCCATTAATTCGCTTTCTCCACATAGATTATTCATCAAAATGTTTACGGCTTTTAATATTGCTGCAGCATCGCTGGAGCCGCCTCCCAAACCACTCCCCTCAGGTATATTCTTTTTACATGAAATAGTGAAGCATATACTGCGTTGAATATAACTGCTATATAATTCTGCAGCCTTATAGATCAGGTTCTCTTTTTCCGGAAAATCGAAATTTCCAGTAATTTTACAGGAAAAAACAGGAGCCGACTTAACTTCCATAAAAATCTCATCATAAAGTTTTATTTTACGAAATACAGAAGCAATATTATGATATCCGTCTTTCCTTTTATTAAGAATCTTCAGACTGAGATTAATTTTAGCTGGAGCCAGTATTTGTATTTGTTTATACATTCTGAAAAGATAGCTGAATGTAATCTTCTTGTCAAATTTATTGATAAAATTTTATTTTTTTTTAATTGCATCATTGACAGAGAGTTAATTGTTATCATACTTTATTATTAGCTGACAGAATTTAAATCTAAGGAGAGAGTAGTATATGGATTTTATAGATCCTGATGACCCGCTTATTGATGAATACCTTGATGATGATTTTGAGGAGTCCAGGGAGGAATCCCGTCCTTTGTTTGATGAGGATTTCATGGAAGAAGATCTTCTTGAAGACGAGATTAACGAGACAATCTCTGATGAGTATGATGAAGAATTTTTAAATGACGAGGGTTTTCATATTGAGAACAGTGATCAGGAAGATAATCCCTTCACTAAATCAAATGGATTTGATTTAGACGATTATGATGATTAGATAAGAATTAGTAAGATTTATTCACTGCTTCAAGATTCTGATGTATCAGATTGTATTGATATTTTTTTTCCACTGTGCCATAACATATCCAAATCGTAAAATTCCCTTTTTTCCTGTGACATCAAATGTATAATAATATTTCCACAATCAAGAAGCTCCCAACCATCGTCATCTATTTTTTTATGTTTATGTTTGATCTCAATATTCTGATCTGCCAGGAATCTGCGTAGTTCTTTTACAAGACCACGTAAGTGCCCTGAGCTCATCGCTGTAGAAATAAGAAAATAATCAGTCCATGAACTAATTTCTGAAACATTTATCAGAACTGTATCTGTTCCTTTATGATCAACAATTATTTTTGCAGTTTCAATTGCCAAATTTCGTAAATCCTGTTCTGGTGTATTCATTGTATAATTAATTATACTCTCCTCGTATTTTAAGTGCTTCATATAGTATTACTCCAAATCTTACTTCGCTGAGTATATCTGCCGAATATACTCACGTTCATACAAATATCCGTTAACTGAGTTTATGTCAAGAACCAGCCTTTGCATATAATAGAATTCAGCATTTTCAATAGTATAAACTGTAATAATATTCCTGATCTCTTTCTCGGGTATAAAATCATCGGTAACTGCCAGAATGTGCCGAATTACTTCATCCTGCAGAAACAGTTCGGCGTTTTTCAGTACAGAGTTCCATCTCTCTTTTACCCGTACTTCGTATAAATCAATTTCCTCAGATCCAGCCGCAGGCCCAGTAAGTGTATCCAGAATTCCATACAGATTTTTCCCTTTATCACCAGAAATCAAACAATTATAATCAATTTTCACGCCCAAGTTTTTTTCAAACCAAATTTCGATAAAATCAATATTACTTTCATCCAGAAGGTTTTTACTAAAATAAATTGGAATGAATGATGCTGTTCTCCAGCCAGGATTACTAATTAGTAACCCGGTATTAATATAATTTTTATTATGGGAATTCTGAAAATTGTCAGCATCCCACTCTGACAACTCACCATCTTCAATAAGAAGTATTGTCAGCGGAGATGGCTGCATGAATACAATGCAGGAGGAAATGGAAAAAAGCAAAATGCTGGTGATGCTCAATACTGCTAATAGTCTATTTCTTTTACTGTTCATTTGTACTACGCAGCCTTTTTTCCAGGTACTCACACAAGGAAACTGCAGACTCAATTATATGTCTCATTTTCTTAATTTTTCTTTAAGAAATATATAGTCTGTGTTCTTTAATGTATTCATAAACCGAAACCGGAAGAAATCCGCTGACATCCTCACCTTTCATGATTTTCATCCGCACGCTGCTTGATGAAATTTCTTTTATTGCATTATTCATAATTCTATAAT
>JAGLNY010000187.1 GCA_023139255.1 Spirochaetales bacterium | reverse complement strand
TTGTCATGGGATTATACGCAGTATTCCTGTTTATCCCGCCGAATTTCTCAGAATATTCAATCGAAAGTGCAAAAGCATCATCGTAAGTTCCTTTAATAGGTACAACACATGCGCCGTAGACAAGGGATTGCATTAACTTGTTTACCGGCGCAGATTCAGGGACAAACAGGATGACATTCAGCCCATAAGCTGCACCGGCACATGCCATAGCAGAGCCGGCATTGCCGGTTGAGGCTAATACAATTTTCTTTTCACCCATAGCTATAGCCTGAGCGGAAACAAGCTGTGATGCCCTGTCTTTAAACGATCCTGAAGGATTAGTTCCTTCTACTTTAAAACGCAGATTTTTCAAACCGTAACTTCCCGACAATCTCGGGGACTGAACGAGCGGTGTGTTTCCTGCCGGATAGGCTGTCGGGGTTGGTATTGTATAGGGGAAAAAATCAAAAGCGGTGACATGCTCAAGACTGTTAAGTTTCCGCAGCTCATTATTGTCAAGCTGTACAGTAAGATTGCCTGACTGGAACTGCAAGCCGGAGTCAGAAGCAGTAATGGAATCAGAAGTAGTATGGGAACATTCCGGACACCGATAAACAAGTTTTGAACTGCTGAATTCTTTACCGCAGTCAGAGCATATATAGATAAATTTCATTTACAGCAATCCTGTCTTTTTATTAAAATCCTCAATTAATGAATCTATACCTGATGTCAGACCCTGTATGTTTGTCCAGTAATTCCTGTCATACCACTGAGCATTTAACTCTTCAACATCCTTTCCCTGCTGCTCTATCCATGTGTAGTATTTAAGATTGTGAATTCTGAGACGATCGTAATATGAGAGCTCAAAGGCATCATTGATATTTTGTCCTATCAGTGATTTGGCGTAGACTACTGCTGCTTCGGTTTTATCAAACTGCCCGGCAGCCTCATGCATTTCCTGAATCCTTGATTTATACAA
Organism: Spirochaetales bacterium; assembly: GCA_023139255.1. Lineage (GTDB taxonomy): Bacteria > Spirochaetota > Spirochaetia > JABMQR01 > JABMQR01 > JABMQR01. Next base: position 8,638 of record JAGLNY010000187.1, on the reverse strand, counting down.
TTCGGCAGAATCTGTCAATATGGTAAAAATAACATCATCTTCCTCAAGTTCGTAATATTTAGCCATCTTAACTGCACCAAGAACATTGCCGATTCCTGATATCCCGAAAAGTTCCAGTTGTTTTATAGTCTCAGCAGGTACACCTTTTTCTCTGAGAAGATCCTTGCCTGACTCTTCGTTAAACAATCTGAGAATATCCATACAATCATTATCATCTATCGCGAGAATCATATCAGTATTTTTCACATTATGAACCCAAGGAACATGTTTGTCACCAATTCCCTCGATTCGGTGTCCCCCAAAACCATTCCTCAGAAGTGTAGGGCACTGAAGAGCTTCTCCGGCAGCGATTTTAACTGAAGGATATAATTGCTTAAGATAATCCCCTGCAGCCAGGGTCCCCCCGGATCCGGTTGCGGCAACATACCCTTTAATTCTACCCGGATGAAGATTCTCGTTTATGACAATCTCTTCTAAAGCATTCCCGGTAATTTCATAATGCCAGAGATAATTCCCAAATTGATCGAACTGGTTAAAGATAACAATATCAGTTCCGCGCTCCTGATTCAACTCGTGACATTTGTCAAAAATTTCCTTTACATTACTTTCACATCCAGGTGTGGCGATCACTTCCCCGGCAACGCTTTTTAACCATTCAAAACGTTCGCGACTCATCTCTTCAGGAAGAATTGCAATTGAGTTGCAACCAAGAAGCTGGGAATTATAGGCTCCTCCGCGGCAGTAGTTGCCGGTAGAGGGCCAAACGGCTTTTTGGGTGGTTGCATCAAAATTTCCTGTTACCAGGGCTGGTGCAAGACATCCGTAAGTTGCTCCTACCTTATGAGCACCGGTAGGGAACCATTTACCAACAAGAGCAAAAATCCTTGTTTTTGTTCCTGTAAGAGAAGAAGGCAGCTCAATATAATTAACTCCAGGATGTGCACCTCCGGATAAAACAGGCTCATTTTTCCAGGAAATTCGGAATAAATTAACCGGGTCTATGTCCCATAGCCCTGTATCTTTCAATCTGTCAGAAATTTTTTCCGGTATTTTTGCAGGATCTTTCATTTGTGCAAAAGTAGGAAAGATTATATTTTTCTCCCGACATCTTTTTGCATTTTTCTCTATAATTGCTTCATGCATTGTCAAATCTATCATATCTTTCTCCTTAATTTTTTCCGATATCATTAAAAATACTATATAAGTAAATAAATAGCAACAATATTAATATAAACAAATAAAATAATATAAATATTTGCGTAATAAGTAAGTTTACAAAATTTTAGAAATGCATGATATAATTGGGAAAAATAGTAAATGATTATATCAAGTTGCAGAATATGTTGCAATATGTTGCAAGACAGGTTGACAGATTGTGAATAGAGTTTAAAATAAATACAGGGAAATACAGTGCCATATTTCAGAAGGAGTTTGTATGGGTGACAAAATGATTCCAGTATCATTCAAGGATTTACTATCCCGGGTTATTACTGAATATGAGAGAGACGCTTCACTATTTGGAATAAGCAAAGAACATATTTACAGAAAATCAGACACAAACACCATCCCGGTTTTTAATCAGACATGTGCTATGCCGATCGGCCCGGCAGCTGGACCGCATACCCAACTTGCGCAGAATATTATTGCCTCCTATCTGGCAGGAGGAAGATTTATCGAGCTCAAAACAGTACAGATCCTTGATACCCTGGAAATTGAAAAACCTTGTATTGATGCCCGCGATGAAGGATATAATGTTGAATGGTCAACTGAATATACGTTACAAGCAGCTTATGATGAATATATAAAGGCATGGATTGTTCTTCATTTTATTGAGGCCCTGATCCCAACCGGTTCCGGCGATTCAGAAAGTATAAACCGGGGCAGTATAAACTGTATTTTCAATATGAGCGTGGGCTATGACCTGGCAGGGATAAAGAGTGATAAAATGCAGAAGTTCATTGATTCCATGATCGATTCCTCTGGAAATGAATTGTTCAAGGGGTACCTGAATGAACTGGATAGTTTAATTGATAATGGATCACTCTTTTTCGGTACATGCTTTGAGGGAAAAACAAGTTCCTTAAAAGGATTAAGTAAGAAGGTCCCGGCTAACATATCCCCTTCAGTAACGCTGTCAACCATGCATGGATGCCCGCCGGAAGAAATAGAGGCAATTTGCTCCTACATGCTGGTTGAGAAAGGTTTACATACCTTTGTGAAACTTAACCCGACGCTTCTTGGTTATGAAACAGTACGTACTACTCTGGATAATCTCGGATATACGTATATCACACTGAACCGGGACTCATTTGAGCATGACCTGAAATATGATGATGCAGTTTCCCTGCTGCAGCGTCTTATATTATCGGCAAAAAAACAATCATTAGGTTTTGGGGTAAAGCTGACCAATACCCTGGGTACAGTTAACGATCAGGATACACTCCCGGGAAAGGAAATGTATATGTCCGGCAGGGCACTGTTCCCGCTCAGTATCCAACTTGCCGCAAAACTCTCCCTTGATTTCTCCGGTATGCTGCCTGTTTCGTATTCAGGCGGTGCGAGTGCAGTGAATATTCAGGCAATCTTTGAGACCGGGATTCGTCCAATAACTATTGCAACCGATTTATTAAAACCAGGCGGTTATGCCAGGTTGAATGCTATGGCAGCAGCATGTGAAGCATCCGGAGCCTGGTCTATGCAAACCATTGATACCGAAAAATTGTCACAACTTGCAGAATCAGCTGTTTCCGATAAAGACTTTCATAAAGAGAAAAGAGGATACAATAAAGTTCATGTTGATGAACTCCTTCCTCTTACAGACTGCTATGTTGCCCCATGTGTCCAGGCCTGCCCAATTCACCAGGATGTTCCTGAGTATATTCATCTAACCGGCCAGGGCAGGTATGCGGAGGCGATTGAACTGATTTATGATAAGAACCCTCTCCCGAATATAACCGGACATATATGTGATCACCAATGTATGTATAATTGTACCCGGATTGACTATGAGGGACCCGTTGAAATCAGGACCCTTAAGCGAATTGCTGTCGATAACGGATTTGCTGCTTTTAAAAAGAAGTTATGGGAAAAACCTCAAATAACTCCAATGCAGGCCGCGGTGATTGGCGCAGGTCCTGCCGGGCTTTCAGCAGCTTATTTTCTTGCGAGATCCGGTTTCTCGGTTACAGTGTTTGAGAAAGAACCGGATGCCGGTGGTGTTGTCAACCATATAATCCCTGAATTCAGACTACCCCAGAGTGCTGTAGAGGCTGATATTGCTTTTGTACGTGAGCAGGGAGTAGAATTCTGTTTTGGGGCATTGACAGAGGAACTTACTATTAAAGCCCTTCAAAATAGAGGATTCAGCTATGTTCTCTATGCTGTTGGCGCCGAAAAAGATAATCCTATACCCCTGGGGGGAAGCAGAGATCATGTTATTGAAGCCCTGGATTTTCTCAGCAGATTCAGGAAGGAGAGGGAATCGCTGAAAGTCGGTGAGTATGTAGCAGTTGCAGGAGGGGGTAATACTGCCATGGACAGTGCCCGGGCGGCTCTTACTCTTCCTGGGGTGAAAGGTGTTTCAATTCTGTACAGAAGAACTAAACATGAAATGCCAGCAGATCTTGAAGAATTTGATAACGCATTAGAAGAAGGAGCTAAGTTCATTTTTCTATCCCTGCCTGAATATTTTGACGGAAAAGGCGGGTTGGTTTGCCGTAAGATGATATTGGGTGAACCTGACTCAAGCGGCAGAAGACGTCCCGAAGCAACAAATGACACATTTACAGTTCCTGCGGAAACACTTATTACGGCTATAGGTGAGCAGGTAGACAGCAAAGCACTAAAAGAGTTTGGAATTCCCCTGAATGGGGATGGTTGGGCTTCAGTGGATGAAGAAACACTCGAAACCAAAGCTGAAGGAGTATACCTTATCGGGGATGCCCAGACAGGACCCTCAACAATAGTCCGCTGCATTGCCGGGGCGAGAAAAGCCGTTGAAGCAATACTGGATAAAGAGCTGGGGAATGGGTTTTGTGATTGCGGCGAAAACCATGAGAACTGCAGCCACGATGACAATCATGATCTTGGCAATAGCAATGGCAATGGCAATAAGATTGAGGTTGATGAGGATGAACTGTCAATGGAAGAGTTGGAAAAAGCTGAAAATATGTTTTTTGCTGAAATCATAAAAAAGAAAAATGTATGGCAAATCCCTGCCGATCCGGGATTGAATGATGGTAGTTTTGCAGCCCATGAGGCTGGGCGCTGTCTTGAATGTTCTTACATTTGCAATAAATGTGTTGAGGTATGCCCGAATCGTGCAAACGTTGCTGTTGATGTAAGAGATTTGGGTTTGTTTGATGATCCCTATCAGATAATTCATCTTGATGCCTACTGCAATGAATGTGGAAACTGTGCTGCATTTTGTCCCTGGAATGGAAAACCTTACAAGGATAAGATAACAATATTTAATACAAGGGAAAATATGATGGATTCAACTAATCCAGGTTTTCTTCTCACCGGGGATACTCTTTCCATCAGGGTGCAAAGTGAAACAGTAGATTACCCGGTTCTGGATGGAGTGATAAGCGGGGAAATTGATGAGAATTTTGCTGAATTGATTCAGCTGATAGTAGATGATTATCCTTACCTGCTAGGAAGAAAATAGCAGCAAACAATCGAGGAGCATAAAATGTCAGTAATAGTTATTAAGAATGCTGAAAAAGTTATAACAAGTTTAGATCCTCCGGTTTTACAGGATGGTGCTGATATTGTTATTACAAATGATATTGTTACCGCAATTGGAAGAAATACAGGTGATGAGGCGATTGCTGATAAAGTAATTGATGCTTCGGGCTGCATTGTTCATCCGGGGCTGGTTTGCTCACATCACCACTATTATTCAGGATTATCCAGGGGTATTACAGCTAATATTGGACCAACCCCTGACTTCATCTCCACACTTCAGGAGCTTTGGTGGCGGATTGACCGGGCGCTTGATGAGGAGTCGGTATATTATTCAAGCATGATCTGTTCCCTTGATGCCATCAGATCAGGGACTACCGCCGTTATTGATCATCATTCCAGCCCCTCCTATATAACAGGATCCCTGGATGCAATTAAAAAGGGTTTTGTTGAGACCGGGCTAAGAGGTATGACTTGCTATGAAGTCACAAACCGGAATGGGGGTGATGCTGAGATTGAGAAAGGGGTTGAGGAAAATGTTCGTTTTGCTAAAAGCATTGATGTAGAAAAATCTTCAGGCAAGATATCGTATCTCGTAGAGGCAGCCATCGGCGGACATGCCCCATTTACTATCTCAGATACCGGATTGGGGCTTCTGGCTGAAGCCGTTGAGGAAACCGGACGCGGTATTCATCTGCATATAGCCGAGGATCTGTATGATGTATCGGTATCTCATCATCTTTATCGGAAGGATCTGGTTCTACGTCTTCATGATTACGGTTTAATTAATGAACGCTCAATCCTTGTACATGGGCTATTTTTATCAAATGAGGATGTTGAGATCCTGAATCAGCAGGACGGGTTCCTGGTGCATAATGCACGATCGAATATGAATAATAATGTCGGGTATAACAAGATGCTGCCTTCTGTTAAAAACCTTGCACTCGGTACGGACGGTATCGGGGCAGATATGTTTGAGGAGCTGAAATTCGCTTACTTCAAGAACCGGGATGCAGGCGGGCGATTCTGGCCCCCAAAGTACCTTTCTGCATTATCCAATGGAAATAAAATTCTTGAACGCTATTTTTCCGAATCAATCGGCAACCTTGAACCTGGATATAAAGCTGACCTGGTAATATCCGATTATCTTAGCCCGACACCCCTTAATGATGAAAACCTGGCAGGCCATTTTGCTTTCGGTATGGGATCTTCAAGCGTGAAAACAGTAATTATAAATGGAAAGATAGTCCTGGAAAACAGAGAATTCCCATTTGATGCAGGACAAATATATCGTGATGCTGCAAAGCATGCGGAACGGGTATGGGAAAGGATGAATACAGGAGAAAATATAACATGACCATTCAGGAGCAAATACGGCAGAAAGCACAGGAATACCGTGACTATACAGCAGTTAACCTGTCAAAAATGATTAAAGCCAAATCATATAGCGGTAAGGAAGAAGAAGTATGCAGGGTTATCTCTTCACTATGCGGGGAAGCAGGATTTGATGAAGTCTATTTTGACGGTCTCGGCAGTGTTATAGGGAGAGTCGGGAACGGACCAAAGAAAATTGCATTTGATGCCCATATTGATACTGTTGAGGTAGGGGATCCCGGGCAATGGAATTTTGACCCTTTTGCAGGGGAAATCCGTGAAGGGAGAGTATGGGGCCGCGGTGCAGCAGATCAAAAAGGCGGTGCAGCCTCAATGATTACTGCGGGCAGGATTCTTAAGGAACTTGGGTACGACGGGATTTTTACTGTCTATTTTACTTTTACCGTTATGGAAGAGGATTGCGACGGTATGTGCTGGAAGTACCTGATTGAGGAGGAAAAACTTGTACCGGATTATGTGGTCTCAACAGAACCGACAAGCTTAAGACTGCACAGGGGACACAGGGGAAGAATGGAAATTGAGGTCAGGCTGAAGGGAATTTCTTCGCATGGCTCTGCCCCGGAAAGGGGAGTCAGTGCAGCGTATAAAGCCGCGCGGGCAGCATTGGCGATTGAAAAACTGAATGATGATCTCAAACCGGATAGCGATAACTTTCTTGGAAAAGGTACTGTTGTAGTTTCGCAGATCCAGGTGCAGGGACCTTCACAGTGTGCCGTACCGGATCAGGCAATGCTCTATCTTGACAGAAGACTGACTTGGGGTGAAGATGCCGATCTCGCAATGAGTCAGGTGAAAAAATATGTAGCTGAGGCTGTGGGAGACAGTGAGGATGAAATTTCTGTTGTCATGCCTTTCTACGCAAAAACAGGATGGAAAAATAAGGAATATGGTCAGGAACTCTATTTTCCTACCTGGAAATTTCCGGAAAGCCATAAATTGGTTCAGGGAGGGGTTGCAGGCTATAAAGCACTATTCCAGAAAGACCCGGTGATTGATAAATGGACTTTTTCTACTAATTGTGTTGCAACATCCGGTAGGCACAACATTCCCGCAATTGGATTTGGGCCTGGGGATGAGCATGAAGCGCATGCACCAAACGAATCAAACAGGATTGATGATCTTGAGATATGTGCCGCATTCTATGCAATGCTGCCATATTCTTTACAGAATTCGATGCAGCAATAAATTTACATTGATGGTCGGAATTGGATTGATTAGATTATAATAAGAGGTTTCTTGATATGAATCAGCAGTTATCACAGGATTTTATACAGGGAAGGATCGGCAGCCCGGTTAAACGTCTTGACGCTGTGGAAAAAGCCGGTGGACACGCTAAATATATTGCTGATATGGATTTTGGCACTGTATTGTATGGCCGGTTAATCAGGTCCACCTGCTCAAGAGCTAAATTAGTCAGAGTATCAATTCCGGATCTTCCTGAAAATTACTACTATATAAGCAGGAAAGATATCCCTGAGGGCGGGGTGAACCGCCTGCATATGATTACTGATGACTGGAGAGTGTTTGCTGAAGATGAAGTCCGGTACATAGGGGAAACGATCGGTATTTTAGTCGGCCCCGACAGAACCGTACTTCTGGAACTGGAGAAATTAGTTGCCATTGATTATAAAGAGAGTGAGCCTGCCTATACCATTGAGGAATCACTTGCTTTGAAGGGCGGCCCATTATATGGGGATAATAATCTCTTTGCGGATTATCATCTTACAAAAGGCAATCCTGATTCTGTATTTTCCAAAAACTGCCGAATAATTGAAGATGAAATCAGGACAGGGTTCCAGGAACATGTATATATGGAACCTCAGGGAATGGTTGGGTATCTTGAGAACGGTAAATATGTTATTACCGCATCATGCCAGTGCCCTTTCTATATGAGAAAGGCTGTTGCAGGTGTTCTGGCTGTGGATTTAGAGAATATTATCGTCAGACAGGCTGTAACCGGCGGGGCTTTTGGCGGTAAGGAGCATTTTCCGGATGTAATTGCAGGGCCTCTTTTACTGGCAGTGCATGTTACGAAAAAACCCGTACAAATACTATTTGACCGCAAGGAAGATATCAGTTTTACCGCCAAGAGGCACCCCAGCAGGATCCATTTCAAGACGGCTATTGATGAAAATAATAAGATTATCGGTATGGATATTGATATCGCAATAAATTCCGGCGCGTATCAAAGCTGCTCCCATATTGTGCTGCAAAGAGCGGTATTTTCAATAAATAGTGTGTATGATATCCCGAATGTGCGTGTACGGGGGAGAGCCGCAGCAACAAATACATTTCCTTCTGACGCTTTCAGGGGATTTGGTGCCCCACAGGGAATATTTGCCTGTGAAATGCACATGTCGCATATTGCCAGGGAGCTGGGACTTGATGATGTGGAATTTAAAACACAGTATTTCACAAAAACCGGCGGGATAACAGTTACCAATGGAAAGATTCATGAAGAGGTAAAACTTCCCGAAATGCTGGATAAAATTCTTGTTTCTTCAGATTATACCAGGAAAAACATGCAGTACGGCCGGGGAAACAACCGGGCAATAAG
>JAGLNY010000186.1 GCA_023139255.1 Spirochaetales bacterium | reverse complement strand
GGTTCCGGAATATATAGTGCAACAAGTACACTTGTGTCCAGGTATAACATCAATAACGTTCCTCATCACGCATCTCAATAACAACTTGACTGGTCGGCGTCCCTTTTACTTTAATTGAATTACGAAACTCAGCCATATCGGGAAATCCATCGCTTCCAACCGATTCAGGCGGAACGAGACGGGCAACTTCCTGTCCCCGCCGGGTAATGGAAATCACCGCACCATGTTCCGTCTCATCCAGCAAGCTGCTGAAAATTTTTCGCGCTTCACGGGCACTAACTGTGTGCATAATCAGACCCCCACTGTATACACCTTAAATGTATACAATAATAATCGCTCTGTCAAGGATATTATGAATCAAAGATTTCTCAATCGGGACAGTTGATCAGGGGTTTTTCTTCCAACAAACCAACAAACCAACTTTCCGCTTCTGCGTAAGGGATAGTAGGGGCGCGAAGCGGTCTCTTTTTGCAGGGCATTTGTGCAACAAACGCCCTGCAAAAAGAGACGAGACCCCCGCATAGCCCGACCTTCTGAATGGGAACGATGTATCGTAACCATTTAGAAGGATACGCCCGGATAACTGGAAGAGATTATCACGTTTTGACCAAAACAGCACACACAAACTTAGTTTTTCTTTACAATTCAAGCAGCTTCAACACTCCCTCCCGGGTCAGCATCTCCACCTCCTCCTGTCTCTCCAAAAACGGGCTTACATCGTTTCGTACCGCTTTCCAATCGAGACGCTCGAGGACAGAAGCTATTTGCCTGCGCCAGCTGGTTTCGTTAATAACAGGATTGTCGGGGGCAAACTGATGTAATGCATTGTTCAGCATCCGGATATTTGGTTCAGGCCAGGAAGGATCGGTGAGATACCAGACCAGGTCATAGATGTCCCGGCCTTTCGTGTAACTGCGTGTCATGATGGCATTCAATTTTCCAGCCAGCAACGATGCCTTGTCGTAATGGAGCAGACTGAGCATGACATGCCTTCTCACCAGGGATGTATCAGTTCCCGCACCCTCCGGCGGGTGTGTGTCGAGCTCAACCTTGATGGAAATAGTCTCTTGCCTATGGGGAGAGAGCCCTAATTCAAACAAAAGTCCTTCGAACTTAAAAAAAGCGGATTGTACAACTCTATCGGTTTTGGCCCTGACAGACACGGTATATTCCTCGCGTTCAAACATGCGTTTTGCTTTTGCAAGATGGTCAGTAAAACAGCTGTCTGAATCCGGGATGCAGAGAGAAAAGTCGAGATCCTCGGAGAACCTTGGAAGCGAAAAGAGAAACCGTAAGGCTGTACCACCAATAAATGCCCAGGACGAGAAGGCTTTGCTGTTCTGCAGGCTTTCCAGCAAACGTGCCTGCAGGTATTCCCTGACATAAAGTTTTGCTGTGGTGGTGGTGTTTGTGGTATTTTTGACATCCTTGATCTGCTGTTTGATATACTCTTTCACAGAAATCCTCCTTCATCTTCAGAAAAAAGCCCTTCAAGAAGATATTCAAGCCGGGAAGATTTGCGGCTGCCCAGAGCTTTCAGGTAATAGTTCACCATCCTGGTATCAAGAGTATCAAAGTTCTGCAGTCTGAGTTCCTTGAGCCACGACTTTGTATCGGACTGGGGGGTTAGGTAGAGCAAATCTACCAGTGCTTTTTCCGGTCGTGCAATAAAGGTCTCAAACCCACTTCCCAGAGTAATCGTTTGGTATCCGGTAAAAAGTTCCGGTTTTATATGCCTGTATACGAATCTTCCCAATGGTGTTTCGTAGGTGCCTGGTCTTCCGGTTGTAATATTCATGACTGCAGGCACATACTCAGGTATTAACCCATACCAGGAAAGGGCGGTCTGCAGGCTTACATATGATGGTGTCCTGATCTGGTTTGCGAGATAAAACGGGTCTGGTTTTTGCTTGCAATAGGGTTCGGCTAATGTGTAGAGCCCCCTGCGCAGCCGGATTACCCGCCCGTCCTTCGTCCACCGTGCTAATTGCACCCGGAGCTGTGCCGGGTTCTCCCCGGGAACTGCCATGCCTGTGGTAAAGCAGGGAAGGTTTCCAATTTTTTTAACTAAAGATGTATAGTTCATTGCATTAATATAACATATAAGATATATAAATACAACAACTTTTAATGCGGCTACGACGTGCGATTACGAAGGCTACGAAAGCGGCGGTACGAAAGTGAAGCTCCGGCTATGCGATGCTGCAGTATTGCGATGTTGCGGTTTTACGGCATTGAGAAGTTTCTACGTTGTGTAGTTGAGAAAGCCCAGCAACAAAAGAAACTGCTAAGAACAAGCCGGAACGGGTTGTTCCGGGCACGCCCAAGGATGGTGCAGGCACCGCTTCCAGCCTTCAATTGCCTCTGAAAAGCTTGCAATCGCGGCTATTCTGTTGTATATTGCCTAATCGCTGTAGCGAAAGAGATTATCAATGAATTAGCAGGTGAAAACATGTTCAGGAAAGAGATTAAAGTAACAGATTGTACAATACGTGATGGCGGGTTAATCAATAAATGGCAATTTTCTCACGAATTGGTCCGAAAGGTATTTCTGGCCGTTAACCAATCCGGTGTGGATTTTATGGAGATGGGCTATCGGGCAACCACAAAAATGTTTGACCCCAAAGTGTACGGGCCATGGCGGTTTACCACCGACGAAGATGTCCGCAAAATAATTCAGGATACGCCGGTGAACATGAAACTTGGCGTAATGGTTGATATCGGCCGCGTTGAAGAGGACGATATTGCCCCTTGCGAAGAGAGCCCTCTGGACTTCATCAGGGTTGCCACCTACATTCAGGACATTGACAAGGCAATAACCCTGGCTAATCATATTGATTCCAAGGGATATATGTCTTTTATTAATATTATGGCAATTTCAACTGCCGGTGAATTTGAGCTTTGCGAAGCATTGCAGCAGATTGAGTCCGAAACTAATGTTACCACGGTAAATATCGTCGACAGCTTCGGTTTTCTCTTCTCGGAAAGTGTGCATCATCTGGTAAAACTATTTCAGGATAACCTGAAAACTAAAAACGTCGGGATTCACGCTCATAACAACCAGCAGCTTGGTTTTGCCAATACTATCGAAGCTATTCGAAAAGGTGCCAACTATCTGGATGCAACTATCTCGGGCATCGGCCGCGGCGCCGGGAATTGTCCGCTGGAACTTCTGCTGAGCTTCCTGAAAAACCCGAAATTTAGCCTTGAGCCGATACTTCAGGTTTTTGAAGATGTCTTTCTTGACCTGCGTAAAAAAATTGAATGGGGTTACCTGATTCCGTATATGATTACAGGTATTCTCAATGAACATCCGCGTATTGCCATCGCTTTACGGCAGGATCCGGAAAACCGGGACAAGTATGCCGAATTCTATCGCACCATGACAACTCCGGAGAGTTCTTCCGACGAATAGGCGTGGAGGCGGAAAAAGGCAGACGGAGCGGGGTCAGATACCTTGCCCTTTTTATTACAATACCGAAAAATCCTCATCCAACACATCCCGCACCTTGGCGGCAAGGTCTTTCATCGTAAACGGTTTCTGGATGAAGTTTACTCCCTCATCCAGTACTCCATGATGAGCGATCACATTAGCTGTGTAGCCGGACATAAGCAGGCGTTTGAGATTCGGATAAGAGTTCAAGATGTTCCTGACCAGATCCCGTCCATTCATCTCAGGCATCACCACATCGGTCATGAGCAGATGAATCTCACCGGGGTATTCCTCTGTCAGTTGAATGGCCACACTCGGTGTTGAGGCAGGAAGTACAGTATATCCCTGCCTTTCAAGCATCATGGTTACCATTTTCAGGATCGCCGGTTCATCCTCTACCAGCAGGATGGTTTCGTATCCGCGCTTTGCCGGTTCTACCGAACCTTCCTGCTGCATTTGTGCAGCCTTGCCCGTATGCCGGGAAAAGTATATCTTGAAAGTCGTCCCTTGTCCCGGTTCACTGTACACGTTGATAAAGCCGTTGTTCTGCTTCACTATGCCGTAGACGGTGGATAATCCCAGACCAGTACCTTCTCCGAGCTCTTTAGTAGTGAAAAACGGCTCAAAAAGCCTGTCTTGGGTCTCCTTGTCCATACCACAGCCGTCATCGCTCATAGCCAGCTGTACGTACTCACCGGGGATGTAATCCAGATGAGCAGCACAGTATTCCTCATCGAAGGTTACATTCCCTGTCTCGATGGTTACCTTCCCCACACCTTCGATAGCATCTCGTGCGTTAACACACAGGTTGGCCATAATCTGATCAACCTGCGACGGATCCATCTTTACCGGCCACACGTTTCTCCCCGGAAGCCATGCAAGATCGATGTCCTCACCAATCAACCTCCTCAGCATCTGGAGCATTCCTGCCACCGTATCGTTTAAATCGATCACCCTTGGGGTGATGGTCTGCTTGCGTGCAAAGGCCAGCAGTTGACGCGTGAGATCTGCGGAGCGTTCGGCAGCTATACGGATTTCTGTCAAATGGGTATACAGGGGGTTGTCCGGGTCTAGCTGTTCCATGGCAATCTCGGTGCAGCCGAGAATAACTCCCAACATATTATTAAAATCATGGGCCACCCCTCCTGCCAGCCGTCCGATGGAGTCCATCCTCAGAGCCTGACTCAATTGCTCCTCCATTTTTATCTCCTTGGTGATATCATGCTTAACTGCCACATAGTTGATCGTCCTTCCTGAATCATCCCGCACCGGGGAAATAACCGCATCTTCAGTATAGAATGTGTCGTCTTTTTTCTTGTTGAAAAACCGGCCCTTCCAGGTATCACCACGCAAAAGCGTCTCCCACATTGTTTTGTAGAATGAGTCATCGTGCCTGCCGCCCTTGAGAAAACGCGGGTTCCGGCCAATGGCTTCCTCAGGTTTGTAACCTGTAATCTGTTCAAAGATTGGGTTGACGTACTGAATCGTACCTTTACTATCGGTGATAACAATAGCCTCCCCTGCCTGCGTAATTGCCAACATCAACCTTTCCCGCTCCTCAAACCCTCGTTCGAGCTTACTGTGCTGTTCTCGTAAGTAAAGGCTATAGGCGATCAGCAATTCCATCAGCGGGAACGAGATAGACTGAATGCAATCCATCAGTGTTTTATCAGGGAACTCCTTAACGAGTTGAGAGATTGCTTTTTCATGGATTTCAGCGATATCCTCGATTTGTATACCAGCATGCACCATCTCCTGCCCCATGTCAGCCGCCTTAGACAGGTATCGCTCTTCCCCGCTATTGCAAAATGCTATTAGAACCGAAGTATACTCTTTTATAAAATCTTCTGCTTTCATATCATTCTCCGCTCCGGAACACCAGGGCAGCTGCGTCATCTGTTTTGCATCCCCAAATTTCAAGAATCCGCTTGGCCAGGAACCCTACTTCTGTGTACAGCATTTCATCATAATCCGAAAGGTTAATCATCTCCTTGATACCGTCGGTATACATGATCACTAAATCACCCGGTAACAGGGGAATTGTCTCAGTCTTAAGCGTTCGGTAGCCGCCGCCGATTATACCGTAGTGACTCGACAGCCTAACTGTTTTCTGGTGTCCTACGACCATCATCCGCGTATTACCGATGCCAGCGTATGTTAGTGTCCTGGCAGTTGTATCGACAACCGCAATTCCCATAGCCACACCAAACGTGTTACGTAGAGCCTTGTCGCAGGCAGAAAAAACTCCCAAAAGAGGCTCATGATGGTGTTTTTCGAGAAAGTTAAAGGCTGCCAGTGCTGCCTGTTCTGCTCCTTTACCGTGGCCCAAGCCGTCGATTATGCACAGTACGATTTTCTGTGAATGTTCCCAATACCCGGCATGGTCGCCGCAATACGGATCTACCAATGGTCGCTTTGCGATGGCTAGCTGCATTTTCCCCACTTCCTGGCTACCACCCAGGTTCCAACACCAACTTGCGATGCAATCTCGAACTCGTCCATTAGCCGCTCGACGCCGGGAAGCCCGCCGCCAAGTCCGCCGTTAGTTGTAAAGCTGTCAAGCATGGCTGAGTCAAGGTCGGCAATACCGGGGCCCTTGTCAGCAGCCGCAATTTCAATACCTGCCCTGCCGTTTTTCCTCACTACCTTCAACGTGATAGTCCCGCCGTAGTTGGTATGGAAAAAAAGGTTGTTTGCCAGTTCTGAAACAGACGTTGCAAGGCTGTATATTGACACTTGCGACAACCCTATAGATAGTGCCAACATCTTAACAGCCCGCTGGGACTTCCCAACATGCCATTCCTCCGTAATCGTGACCACAACGCCTGACTCGTCCCGACTTTTGCATTTGGTATCGCTCACGTCTTCTTCCTTATAATTTGAAGTTGTATGGCCGTGTGTCCAGGCTGCGAATTGATTGAGAAATCGTGGACAAGCCGCCTGGCTCCTGTCAACCCCATGCCCAGGCTGTCGCCTGTTGTGAAGCCCGGTTCGAGCGCCTTGCCGACATCAGCGATACCGGGGCCATGGTCCTCAACCACCACGCGGATAATGAAGTAATCCTTGTCCGATTTATCGGTAACGATGCATGTACCTTCCCCGGCGTATTGAATAACGTTACGTGTCAGTTCCGAGACAGCCGTGATCAGGCGTACCTGATCTGCCGTGCCGAAGCCGAGTTCCCGTGCCAACTCGCGGCATGATTGGCGTGCTGCCATAATGTCGTTATGATGTTTCAGCTCCACCTTTTTATGCGGTTCGATCATTTTCAATGGTACGTTCGTGACCCCCGGGTCGAGGGTCTTATCAACATCGTCGATGCCGGAACCATGATCCTCAACCATCATATGGATGACGGGGGGTTCCTTGTCTGACTTGTCGGTAACGGTACATACGCCTTCACCGGTATACTGTTTCAACTCCACCTTTTTATGTGGTTTGATCATTTTCAATTTGACAATCGTGTGTCCCGGCTGTGAGTTTATCGAAAAGTCGTGAACCAGCTGTTTGGCACTCGGCAAACCCATGCCCAGACCGCCGCTGGTCGTGAAGCCCGGTTCGAGCGCCTTGTCAACATCAACAATGCCGGAACCAAAGTCCTCAATTATCACGCGGATGATATTGGCATTCTCAGTCGAATCATCGGCAACAGTATATACGCCTTCACCAGCGTATACAATCACATTGCGCGTTATTTCCGAGACAGCCGTGACCAGGCGTGTCTGGTCTGCAGTGCTGAAGCCGAGTTCCCGTGCCAGCTTTCGGCAGGACTGGCGTGCCTCCATGAAGCTGCCCGGATGTTTTAGCTCCAACTTGTTGTGTCTCATTTCAGACTTCTTGCTCGTTGATTAACATCTCCAAACGATTAAAAGCCTGATCGATGTTTAAAGCAGTTTCGACACCGAGAAGTTCCCGCCCCATCTCGATCAGCGTCAACGCCACCGCTGGCTGCATACCGCATAATATGACCCGCGTACCAAGCATTTTTGCCTGGATCGCCGTATCATTGATTACCCGCGCCATGAACGAGTCAACCACGTCCATTGCTGTAATGTCAATCACCAATCCGTTGAACTCTGTATCGGTAATCTTTTGCAGCACGTCACGCTGGAAGTCCAAAGCATCCTGGTCACTCAAGTCATCCTGAATCGAGGTCAGGAGAATGCCGCGCAGTTTCAGTATCGCAATTTTCATGGTTAATTTTCTCTCTTTAAGACTGCCAGGCCAACCAAATCGAGTGCATCGCGGACGCCGGCCCGCAGGGTTCCACGGGTACGCACCCCGGCGAACTGGACATCAAGTTTTGTCAGTGTTTGCGCTGCGGAAACGCTGATGCCGGTGATGATGGTCTCGCAGCCGAGCATCTTTGCTGCCGATACTGTTTTAAGGATGTTTTGAGCCACCTTTGTATCAATAACCGGTACACCTAAAACGTCGATAATCGCCACGCGCGACTCCGTTTCGACAACGGCATTGAGAAGTGCCTCCATAATCTGTGCAGCACGCAGCGTATCAATAACACCTACCAGCGGCACCAGCACAAATTCGTCCCACAGTTTCAGCACCGGTGTCGAGAGTTCTACCAGAGATCTGCTCTGTTCATTGATGATGTTCTCACGTTTCATAGTAAAAGCCTCGAAGGTGACTAACCAAAGTTTGTCTATTATCTTATTCATTTTCGCGACTTCTTCATTTAGCAGCAGCGGCTGGTCGCCAATTTCCAACTGTAGGTATTTAAGCAGGGCATCCTTGAGCGAGAAGACAAAAAAAGCAGTTTCGCTGGGAGTGAAACCCTGTTCAGCGCGCGAGCTACTGATATCACGCAGCATTGTCACTGAGTTGGCGAATTCCGGTGTTTCGATGCTAATGTACTGTTCAGCACTGAAGGCCTCCGTCAGTGCTGACAAAAGAGCTTTTGTCTCGTTGGTCAGTTGCTCCCGTGTCATCAGCTTGAGAGTGCGCGTCCCGGGCAGATCCTTGATGTTTTCTATCCAATCACTCAGAATCTCCTCCTGTCTCAGCACAATTATTTCTGCGATGCTGCGAATATTTCTCTTTTTTTCGTTCTTTTTTGTTTCCATAATACTTTTCCTCCTTTACTTAAACGATTCATAATACTTTTTTAAAGAAATGAGCCAAATTCTGATTAACCACAAAACAGTTGTTTTATATGTCCATTATGTCATAAGGTTTTATTCGATCTGATGGCTTTATGATAACATACTTTTGGAAGTACTGCGAAAATTTTTATTAATAACCTGATTGTCCAGGAAGCGTAATTGTCCTGGAAGTCAACGCCCGCTTCCCCCATTTTGAATAATCCGGTAGTATGATTACCTATATGAATAAATCAGCCCTGACGCCTTTTACTGCACTGAGGAAAGAGAGAGAGACACCTTACAAATCACCTGCCCGTGCAGGAGGCGGGCACTTCTACTTTCATCTGAAAGTGGATGACTTCGGTTTCTTCGTAGAGACCTGTGATCATAAAAAACAGACAATTCATCTCGATGAACACCACTATCATGGGTCAATAAAACGGGCTCTTTCCATCTACAACAAGTTATCACACACTATAACCTGGCAGATTGAATGGGAAGTCGGGAAGAAGGAAGGCCTGCTCTACCTGCAGGATCATCCCGATCTTGCCGACAGTCTTCTTGCCTGCAGCAATCTCTTGAGTCCGTTACATGAACTCGTACAGTTTGATCCGGGGCCGGGAAACCTCGTGCTGAATACACAAAGAGAGACGGAATCCCAAGATCAACCCCAGCCCCAAACCTCACCCCCAACCCAGCCCCAAGGTCTAATCTGCAAAATCAATTTCCAGCCTCATGAGAAGCAGGAGCATCACACATTCAGCTTTCTCACCCCCTCACTCATTCTGGCAGATAATACGATCTACAGAATAGAACCGGTAATACATCATGAACAACTCGAGCTTTTCAACTGCAGCATAGAGTATAGCGAAGCAGAGCATCTACTGAGTCTCTTTGCCAGCACCTTTCCCGATGCGGATATACAGCATCTTGATTACACCATCGAAACACACGGCCAGATTACCCCGCAGCCCGCTCTCCTGCTCGAACATGTCGATGCCTCGGGAGCACTCTACCTGAACGTTGTAACCTCAGCCGAAGAGCTGGATCTCGATTTTCTCAACAACTACAATCTCAGCAGCATTGCCTTTCTGGATGAAGAAAACCGTATTCTCAAATTCAGCACTCTTGCCCCCTGCGATACCAGTGGGCCAGCAGATACCATAGAGAAAACCCTGAAAAAGCACCAGGACAAAAAGGATCCCCGGCTCACCTACTCCCGCATTGACAATCTTTTCATCCTTCAGTCAAAACTCACCCTCACTTTTCTGGAGGCAGAGCTTCACACCCTCCTGTCAAGTTTTATCCTGATAGGTACCGAAGAACTGAAAAAGTTCAAAATCAAAATGGTAAAACCTCAGTTGAATTTGAATATCGGGTCCGGGATCGATTTCCTCGAAGGATCAGCCGACCTCACTATCGACACAGAAACATTTGAGCTCTCAGATTTTCTGACTCAATACGAGACAAACCGGTACATCATCCTCAGTGACGGTACCAAAGCTATCGTTGAGCACCGGCTGCTAAACAGGCTCAAACGTCTGCTGAAACCTGACAAAGAGGGAAAATTCACTCTCTCATTTTTCGATCTCCCGCTGGTTGCCGATATGATTGATGAAAAAACCGCAAGCAAGGGATTTCTCACATCCCGGCGTATCCTCGAGGGCTTTAACACCATCCAGGATCGGGACCACCCTAAACCGGCACTGACATCACCCCTGCGGGACTATCAGCACAAGGGATACAACTGGCTCAGCTATCTCAACAATCACAATCTCGGCGGCTGTCTGGCCGATGATATGGGGCTGGGAAAAACTATCCAGAGCATTGCCATGATGGCTGTAATCTACCCCGGCGAACCTTTGCCCAGTATTGTCGTCATGCCCCGAAGCATCCTGCTGAACTGGCAGCGGGAGGTTGAGAGATTTGCCCCCGCGCTCACCTCAATCATCTATCACGGTCCAGGCCGGGATTTGGCTGGGAGTCTGAAATATAATCTGATCCTGACCACTTATACCACTGTGCGTAACGATATTGGCAAGCTCAAAGATCATACTTTTGCCTATGTGGTGCTTGATGAATCCCAAAAAATAAAAAACATCAATTCCCAGACCTCAAAGGCTGTGATGCTTCTCAACAGCCGATGGCGGCTGGCATTAAGCGGGACCCCGGTCGAAAACAATCTGGGAGAACTTTATGCCCTTTTCCGTTTCCTTAACCCTGCTATGTTCGGCAGCCAGAATGATTTCCGGAAAGACTACTTCGACCCCATCACCAGGGACGGGGATGAACAGGCTCTCTCCGATCTCAAAAAGAAAATCTACCCATTCCTGCTACGCCGGTTAAAATCAGAGGTGCTGCAGGAACTACCGGAAAAAACCGAACAGATTGTCTATGTCCAGATGTCCCCAGACCAGGAAAGGCTTTATGAGAAAAGGCGTCAATTCTACTACGAGGCTATCAAAATGCAGATGCACAGCGACGGGTTTAACAAAGCCCGGTTCTTCCTGTTTCAGGCTATGAATGAACTGCGCCAGCTTGCGTGCATCCCCGAGACGAAAAGTAATGGGACGGTAAAAAGTCCTAAGGTTGAGGTGCTCGGTGAATATCTGGAGGAGACTAT
>JAGLNY010000185.1 GCA_023139255.1 Spirochaetales bacterium | reverse complement strand
GAACGAAGACCTTGCTCCCAATGTCTCAATGTCCCTACTGAAATGCCGAAAGTTACACAAAACTTCTCCTGGCTCATTCCAGTTTTTTCACGAATAGCTTTAACATTTACTGCCTCGATTTTGTGTTCAATAACCCCTGTAGATTTTCCTTTTGCATGCTTGATAGCATCATTTAATCCAGCAGATATTTCGTCGAATGCTTTATTCATTTTTCTGCCTCCAATATTTAACAAGTTCTTTGACTGCTTTTGATAAATTCTTCTTTTCACTAGATGAAATATTTGCTTTTTCATTTTTTCCAAAAACTGCTAATAGATAAAGTGGCATTATTTCAGAATGAACATAATAGATTACTCTAATTCCACTGCTTTTCCCCTTATTACCTCTTGCCCATCTGAGTTTTCTGATTCCACCTGTACCCTGTATAATAACTCCTGAATTTGGATGTTCTGATAAATATGCTATCAAATCATCACGTTCTTCAATAGAAAGTAGTTTATCAATTTTCTTTTGAAAAAAGCTCCTTCAACAATTGTAATCATAGATACAATATATACTCCATTGGAGTAGTTGTCAATACGTATTTCGTTACTTACAGCATCGCCATGGATGAGTATGCTTTTTAATAAATCATTCGATAATGATATTAATATCAGTTAGAAGTTTTTGATTGAATGTTAAGTATTACTAAAAAATAATTTTTAGATTTTTTATCAAAACTTCCAATCTATGCCATCATGGATCAAGACAACTTAATAATCGAAGATTTTTTTAATTACTTCATTTACTATTCACCCCGAAACAAGTAAATTTACAATGAAGATTATTTTTATATCATGACCATATGCCTCGACAAACCCGGTACATCGGGTTGATAAACCTGGCTGTTGTTTTCTGCATAAGGAGTTAGTGTGGCGATAGTATCACTGAAAGAAGTTACAAAAATTTATCCTCTGGGAAAAACTGAAGTACACGCAGTAAATGGTGTATCATTCGATATAGCCAGGGGCGATTTTATTTCCATAGCAGGACCTTCAGGTTCGGGAAAATCAACAATACTCAACATGATCGGCTGTATCGATGTCCCAACATCAGGAACCGTAGAATTGAACAACCATATAACCAGCGGACTCACTGATCGTGAGATAACTGAATTACGACATAAATTTGTCGGGTTTATTTTCCAGTCCTTCAACCTTATTCCGGTTCTGAATGTATTTGAGAATATCGAATTTCCCCTGCTGCTGGGGAAAAAAAGCATAGAACAAAAAAAGAGAAAAGAATGGACGGACTATTTAGTAGAGGAAGTAGGACTCAAAGAGTGGACAAAACACAGGCCTAATGAATTATCAGGCGGTCAACGGCAGCGGGTAGCAATAGCCAGGTCGATGGCAACAAAACCCGAACTTGTACTTGCGGATGAACCGACAGCTAACCTCGATTCTGAAACGAGTGAATCAATTATAGAATTAATGAAAAAAATAAATAAAGATATGAACACTACCTTTATTTTTTCAACTCACGACCCCACAATAATGGATTTAGCTAAACATATTATCAAGTTAAAAGACGGATTGGTCACCTCCGAATACCGACGGGAGAAATAGATGCCGGTAATTTTCCGAATTGCTTTAAGGAATCTCCGCGAACATAGATCCAAAACACTGATAATCGGCATTATTATAGCTGTCGGGATTATGATAATAACCATCGGGACATCCCTGATCGATACCGCTACCCTGGGCATCGAAGAAGCTTTCATAGAGAACTATACCGGTGATATTCTCATTGGAGGAATTTCCGAAGACGAACTCTCTATTTTCGGCGTCCAATCGGTCGGGAGAATTGAGCCTACACCACGAATACCGGAATATGCCAGAATTCTCGAATACCTTGATTCCAGGAACGATATTGAAGTTTATACCCCGGAAGTAACCGGATTTTCGGCAATCAGCGTTGAAGGGCAGAAAGACCCCGACGCACGCGGCATGACCCTCCTTTTTGGAATTGAACCGGAATCCTACCGTGAAATGTTTGATCGGATAACTATCCTTGAAGGCAGATTCCTCGAACCGGGAGAGACCGGCATACTGCTTACCCAAAGCAACCGTGAAATACTCGAAAGGCGGCTTGAGATAACTCTCAATGTAGGTGATTTGATTCTTTTAACCGGATTTAGTAATACCGGAATTAAAATCCGTGAAGTTGAGGTAAAAGGCTTTTACAAACTTCTGTCTGAAACAGAAGGTGTAAATATGAGTTCTTATATCGACATACCAACCCTCAGGGCACTAAAAGCAATAAATGCGGGTGGGTTAAATGAAATAATACTGGATGCGGCACAGACGGCTCTGCTTGAAGTGGAAAGTTTTGACGATCTTTTCAGTGATGCTGCTTTTAGTGAAGCCCTTGAAATCTCAGATACTCTGGTAATTGATGATCCATTTGCCCTGCAGGATACTACGGAAACAGGCGAACCGGCATTTCTTGACCCATTTGCCGGATCAACAGCTGAGAAAACCGGGAATAATTTAGTTAATTCTGAAGAACCGGTCGATGTTGAGGAAGCAGAAACTGTTGCTGATGCTGCAGCTAAAACCATATCCCTGAGAAATGATTTAGGCAGCTATGAATTTATTCTTCTCAGCCTGAAAAGCCAGCGACGAACCAACCGGGTAGTTTCTGACCTGAATGAATGGTTTTTGGAGGAAGGCATTGCTGCTCAGGCAATGGACTGGAAAGGCGCAGCCGGGCCGTTCTCTTCCACTGCTGATGTTATCAGGAATATATTTAATGTCGCAGTCCTTCTTGTTGCATTTGTAGCGCTGCTTATTATAACTAACACATTGCTGATATCCGTTATGGAAAGAAAAAAAGAGATAGGGACAATGCGTGCGATAGGGGCCCGAAAGG
>JAGLNY010000184.1 GCA_023139255.1 Spirochaetales bacterium | reverse complement strand
ACTTTCATCTGCTTTGTGCAAGTACCTATTGTGCCCTGGATATGTCCAGGTTGCGGGTATATAACGGGAGGATGTGGAAGTGGGGATATTTTACCCGGGCACCTGAAAAACCGACAGCAAAAAGAGAGAAAACATCAGCAGTTGAAATACTCTGGTGCGGCAGAATGCTTAAGTGGAAACAGGTAGATCACCTGCTTAAAGCAGCTGTAAAACTAAAGAAGGAAGGGCTGGCTTTTCATATAAACATAGTTGGTGAAGGAGCAGAAGAATCCTCACTCAAAAAATTTTCCCTGAAACACGGCCTTGATACCCATGTAACTTTTCATGGTTCGGTTTCTCCTACAGAAGTACTTCACTACATGGCAGCCTCCCACATCTATGTGCTTCCCAGCAATTACCAGGAGGGTTGGGGTGCTGTGGTGAATGAGGCTATGAGTTCAGGTTGTTGTGTGGTATCGAGCAGCGGCGTGGGCTCCGCAGGCTTTCTTATTTCATCCGGGGAAAATGGATTTATCTATAGAAACGGGAACATTTCAGAACTTAGTACAATTTTAAGCAAACTAATAAGAAACCCGGAAATCATATCCGATACCGGAACGGCTGCCCTGGAAACTATGAAATTATGGACTCCCGAAATTGCTGCCCGACGGTTTATGGAATTGGTGAGCAGTATTTCTTCAGGGGCAGCTGGTAAAAATCTTTTTGCAGAGGGCCCTTGCAGCAGGGCAGAAGTAATCAAACATCTGAATGAAAAGAGGGAGTAGAACCTGTGTTAGCACCTGTAGTTGTGTTTGTATATAATAGACCGGATCATACCGAAAAAACTATTGAGTCTCTTGCTAAAAACCATTTAGCCAGGGAGACTGAAGTTTTTATTTATGCTGATGGAGCTAAAAATGAAAAATCAATTGAACCTGTACAGCTCGTGAGAGACTACATAGATTCTTTGCATGAAAGGAGCTTGTTCAAATCAATCCATATAATAAAAGTTGCATCAAATAAAGGACTTGCGAACTCTGTCATTGACGGGGTAAGTGAAGTTGTTAATCAACATGAAAAAGTTATAGTTGTCGAAGATGATCTGGTATCTTCTACAGATTTTTTACAGTATATGAACGAAGCCTTAGATTATTATGAAGAAAATAGAAGGATATGGTCTATTAGCGGATATTCAGTTAACATTACGATTCCTAAAAATTATATAAATGACATCTATGTAACGAACAGAGGGTGCAGCTGGGGTTATGCGACTTGGAAGGATAGATGGGAAAGAGTTGATTGGGAAGTCGCTGATTATAAAAGATTTAAAATTGATAGAAAACTGCGAAGAAGGTTGAATCGTGGTGGTAGGGATATGGCAAATATGTTAGATCTGCAAATGCGGGGGGAATTAAATTCCTGGGCTATACGATGGTGCTACACTCAATCAAAATTAAATATGCTTACCATCTACCCGGTACATTCCAGGATCAGAAATATTGGCCTGGATGGTACGGGTACACATAGTGGAGAGGATACGTATTGTGATGTGATTCTTGCAGATAATAAAAAGTGTAAATTTGAAGATATAGAATTAGATAGAAGAATTGTGAAAGCATTTCGAAAATACTATATACCTACACCCCAGTACCTTATAATCACCATAAAGTATGAGATAAAAAAAATATTAGGAATATTATGATCATGAAAATAACGATAGCAGGTATTGGCTATGTAGGCTTATCCAATGCCGTACTTCTGGCACAGCATAATGAAATTATCGCACTGGATATTCTACAGGAAAAAGTAGATATCATTAATAACAGGAAATCTCCCATCATTGATAAGGAGATAGAAGAGTATCTGGCAACAAAAGGTTTACACCTGACAGCAACAACGGATGCCTATACTGCATTTAAGGATGCAGAATATGTGATTATTTCTACCCCGACCAACTATGACCCGGATACGAACTGTTTTAATACTGAAACAGTTGATGATGTCATTTCAAAAGTCCTATCCATTAATCCTGAAGCAACAATTGTGATTAAATCAACCGTACCAGTGGGATATACAAAGAGAGCCGGAGAGATATTTGATACAAAGAATATTATCTTTTCTCCTGAGTTTTTACGGGAGGGGAAAGCGTTATATGATAATTTATATCCATCCCGTATTGTTATAGGTGGGCAATCGGAGAGGGCAAGGAAGTTTGCTGACTTATTAGTACAGGGTGCATTAAAAGAGCATATTGATATAGTCTTTACAAACTCAACAGAGGCAGAAGCCATCAAACTATTAGCTAACACCTATCTTGCTATGAGGGTTGCTTTTTTTAATGAGGTGGATACATACGCAGAGATAAAAGGATTGGATACAAGGCAGATTATTGAAGGAATATCTCTTGATCCGCGGATAGGGGATTACTACAATAACCCATCCTTTGGCTATGGAGGGTATTGTCTGCCTAAAGATACTAAACAGCTGCTGGCAAATTATGAATATGTTCCCAATAGTATTATGAGAGCAATTATAGATGCCAATAGAACAAGAAAAGATCATATAGCTGATAGGATAGCAGCTGGAAAACCGAAAATTGTGGGTATATACCGACTGACGATGAAAACGGGTTCTGATAATTTTAGACAGTCTTCTATTCAGGGAGTAATGAAACGAATCAAAGAAAAGGGTCTGGAAATGGTAGTATATGAACCGGCTGTGAAAGAAGAAATATTTTACCATTCACGAGTTATTCATGATTTGGAAGAATTTAAGGCCATTTCTGATGTCATTGTGGCAAATAGAATGTCAGAAGAGATTAAAGATGTCGTAGATAAAGTATATACGAGAGATTTGTATAGCAGGGATTGAAAAATATGCTTAATAATACTGTGTTTTATCCCAGGGTTCTCCTTATTACAAGAAATGATGTTGATGAATTCGGTCCGAAAGGAGCCTCTATAGGCAACTGGTTCCAGTTCTGGCCTAAAGATAAAATTGGGATATTATGCTCCTCTAAAACTACTGGATACAACTATACACCTCACTACTATGTAACATCAGACCGGGATATCACATGGTCAGCATTATATAAGAGACTGAAAAAACACAAACCTGATGAAGAAATGAACAACTCAGCCGGCCTTATATCATCCGGGGATGTATCGGGGGGGACCTCATGTGCCTCGGGTGACTCAAGGGATGAAGAACGACCAGGCCTTCTCAAGCGGATTGGCCTGGCTTATTATCGACGGATTTTCAAACCAGTCATATCCAGCAGAATGAAAGCATTCATCGATACATTTAAACCTGACATCATCATCTCATTTATTGAAGATCTGCAGGCAATCGGCTGGACAACCAGGATCATGAAGCACTGGGATGTTCCCTGCATTGTTGAACTTGAGGATAACTGGTTTGCCCTAAACGAAAGAGCCTCAGGATTCGGAAAAACAGCACAGCTGCATGTATGGAAAAAGCTGCAGTCTCTCTTAGGCAGGGCTGATTATACATTTGTAATAGGGCATGCCCTGCAGAAGCACCTGAAAAAAACCTGCAATATAGATTCTGAAGCGTTACACTGTGTCGATCTCCCATCCAGATATGATACATGGCCGAAAAGGCCGATTCATTCTGATACCAGGATTATACGCTACTGTGGAAGTGTCGGCAGCCGTATAGATACAATATGTGATCTGTATGATGCCGTCCAGTCGTTGAGGGAAGAGGATCCACTGAAGATAGAAGTACACATTCACGGTGTTATACCCGAATCATATCGAAGCCGGCTCAAGGCATCCTGGTTCTTCCAGCACCCGATTCCCCCGCATGACGAAGTACCGAAACTACTGCGTAACTCAAACATCCTTTTTCTCAGTGAAACCTACCAGCAAAGCTGGAAAGAGTATGTGAGCCTTGCTGTCTCAAGTAAAACTCACCTCTATATGATGGCTCAAGTCCCGATTCTTGCCTATGGTCCTACATGGGCAGGTGTGATGGCGTATGCCTCCGAATTTGGGTTTGCAGCTGTTGTGCAGGCTCCGGATATTCATGAGTTGAAGAGAATTGTGATAGAGATGCTGAACTCAAAACAAGATGATATACTACAGGCTGCAGCCCAGGTAATGGGGCAAAACCATAACGCAGAAAAAGTATGCAGCAATTTACTGGCTGTTTGTGCTAGAATCAAAGATGAGCGGGAAGGATTACGGAACTGAATGAAAAATCACACAGTACTTCAGATAAACAGCTATCAGCGCGGCAGCACCGGCGGGATCATGATGGGAATACATGCAGCGCTTGACTCAGGGTTTTCCGGGTATTGTGCGTATGGGAACGAGAAAGCGATTGCGGTTGCGGATACGATTGCAGCCGAAGAAGATCCAGCAATCATCTGGATCGGGGATGAACCTGCTCTACGAAGAGGGCCATACAGTTCTCAGCTCTGGTCAAAGAGTGTGCAGCGGCATGTATGGAGAAGCTTTCTCTTTGACAGGCACGGCTTTGGGTCAAAACGGGCGACACAAACCTTTATTCGTCAGATTGAAACGATCAACCCGGACTTGATTCATCTACACAATATACACGGCTATTACCTGCACCTCGGGGTGCTGTTCAGCTATCTGCAGAGTCTGGATATCCCCATTGTATGGACCCTTCATGACTGCTGGTCGTTTACCGGACACTGTTCGTATTTTGATCCAGTATCATGCAGCAAGTGGGTTGATGGATGTTTTGGATGCCCTCAATCAAGAGAGTATCCCACAAGCCGTGTGCTTGATCGATCGAGAAAAAATTACAAAGATAAAAAAAAGCTATTTACCTCTCTGAAGAATGGCCATTTAACGGCTCCTTCAGTATGGATGCAGAATACAGCCCGGAAGTCATTTCTCGGTTCATATCCTATCCACCTGATTATGAATGGAATTGATCTGGATGTGTTTAAGCCTGTTGAAGTAGAAGGCTTGCGTACAAAACATGGAATTCCTGATGATGTTACCGTTTTGCTGAATGTTACCGACGGCCTGGCACCCATCAAGGGATTCCAATATATTTTGGAGATGGCAAAGCTCATTCCTGAAGACATGGTGATTGTGGTGGTAGGTCTGCATGAAAAACAGCTTGAAAGCCTTCCGGCAAATGTTATTGGTATACCGGTAACCCGCAATAGGGAAGAGCTGGCACAACTCTATTCAGCCGCTGATGTGTTTATTAACCCTACGCTTGCAGATACCTGCCCTCTTGTTGTTCTTGAAGCTCTTGCCTGCGGTCTGCCTTCAGCGGCCTTTGCCTCAGGCGGAGTCCCGGAACTTGTCCCGGAGGCATGCGGAAGGGTAGTCCCTCCCCGAGATACTGCAGCATTATACCAAGCCGTGTGCGAAATACTGCTCATAGGCAAGAATAAGTTTTCTCCTGCCTGTATCAAAAAAGCCGCCGCTCTATCAATTGCGAAAAGTTATTCAGGATACCTGTCACTATACCGTGAGCTTCTTGAAACTGAGGGCGGGAAATTATGAGTCAGAAAAAACTGAAAAGCCAGGTAGCATCGGGAGCGGCTCTCTCATATATCAATATTGCCCTGACCTCAATTATTGCACTATTTTTTCTGCCGTACCTGATCAGCAGCCTGGGAAGATCGGAATACGGCCTCTATACACTTATAGGCTCATTTATTGGGTATTTCGCACTCTTTGATTTTGGGATGTCCAGCACTATTGTAAGGTATATAACAAAATACCGGGTTTCCGGTGATAAGGCTGCTGAGAAAAATTTTCTTGCAATGTCACTGATTTTTTACAGTGCTATAGCACTTGTTGTAATTTTGGTTGGCTCAGTCCTTGTTATGAATATTGATAGAGTATTCCAATCAAATTTGACAGATGCTGAGATTGATAGAGCGCGGATAATGCTGACCATTGTAGTTATCTCGTTCGCAATTTCGCTCCCGGGACGTGTTTATCATGGTGTGTTGTCAGGGTATGAGCAATTTGTGATTATCAAACTCATCCCGATGGTTCGCTCGGTTTTTCGTGTTGCTATGTTCATTGCGGTACTGCAAATGGGGTACGGGGCGATCGTGCTTACCCTGATTGAGGCAGCACTAACACTTTTTGCAACTTGCTACAATATATTTCATGTTCACAGAAAGCTGGGGACCCGAATTTGGTTAAAAAGTTTTGATACAAAACTGTTCAGGAATATGTTCAACTTCTCTTTTTTCCTTTTTATCGGTGCCGTGGTAGAGCAGATAAACTTCAGGATAGACAATCTTCTTCTTGGGATACTCTCAGGAACATCATCAGTCGCACTCTATGGGCTGGCATCAAATATTATTTTAATTTTCAGGGAAATAGCAGGGGTGATAAGTGAGTCTGTTCGTCCCAGATTTATGATCCTCACGCATGAAAAAAACACTAACGAAAAACTGACAGAAATCATGGTCAGTGTAGGAAGACTGCAGTATATCCTTCTGGGCGGAATCTATCTTGGATTTCTCTGCTTTGGACAGCTGTTCATTCAACTCTGGGTAGGTCCCGATTTTTCCCAGGTCTGGGGATTTGTGGTAATTGTCATGGGACCTCTTGTGTTTTCTTCCGGTTACAGTACCGCAAATTTTATATTACAGGCAAGGAAAAAGGTGGTGTTTATCACAATTGTTAATATCTCAATTGCCATGATAAATGTGGCAGCCTCCGTATTCCTTATAAAAAAATATGGCCCAATCGGGGCCGTGATTGGTACTGCCGTTGCCTATTTCCTCGGTAATATTATAATATTGAACATCTATCTTTCACGGGTTATTGGGATCAGGATGGGAAATTTTTTCAAGAAAACTTTTCACGGCATTCTTCCTGTTTATCTTCTTGCAGCGATCTCCGGAATACTGATTGGCATGCTGCCCGGGGAAACCTGGCTGATATTCCTGCTGAAATGTTTGTTATTCGTGTCTGTATATGGAGTTCTGATGTGGGTTGTTGGTGCTGACAAGAGCGAAAAAGAGCTGCTGATGTCGATATCCCGAAAGATATCAGCTGTTTTCAGGAAGTAGCAGGATATTCATAATCCATTAAAGAGTGTACGATATCCCAAAAGAAAATTGCAGGTCACTCTCATTTCCCGATGCGGTGATATTCCCCGGATTCCATTTCAATACCCAGTTCAGGGAAGACCGCAGCCGCAGGTCTGGGGTTATCTGATATGAACCCCCTGCTGAACTGATAAAGGTGGTTTCAACAGCATTCTTATCGCTGGAATTGTTCTGGCTTGTCGGGGTCTGTGACGAAGCCGCTTCCGGACCCAATTCATACAATGTTTCGGTATCATGCGTCCCATGAAGCATCCAGAATAGCCCCCCGCGGATTTCCCATATATCACGCTTAGTATAAGATGCGATGAGGTTTAGGATGATGGCATCACCCCCGTACTTGAATCCGAGAAAGTCCTCATCAATCTGCATCCCGCTTAACTGGGTATACTGCTGGTATCCCACAACAAAATCGATTGGTTGTGCAGTCGGGTAAGCCGGATTGCCCGAAGTGATTCCGGAATCACGTAAATAGAGATATGGAGTCGTGTATGCCCCCTCAAGGAGAAGATGAAGCATCCCCCTATCAATACTTTTTGTATAATGCACCCCGGCAAGCGCACCCCAGGCATTTGGTTGGGCAGTGGAACTTGTTGCGCTCTCCACCCCCAAAGCAAGATCATCCATAACAAATTGCGCATGGATTAGGAGCGACGGCATAATGGAATAATCAACTTCTGCACTGAGAATAGAATTTGCATTTCCCCGCATATAGTAATTATGGAGAATAACAAAGGGGCTGAAAAACCTGAAATCATAGGTTTCACCCTGATACATGATGCCTTCAGTAAGTGATAGACGTAACTTTTCAAACAGAAGGAATTCAAACCTGTGGCCTATGAATGTCTGGATAGAGGAAATCGTTTCGGAAGGCGTCCAGGGCAGATTGGGATCGGTAGGCGCCTGCTTATAAAGATCCGGGTGAGGGAATGAGATAGCCAAAAAAGAGTATTTAAACGGATCATAATAGGTGGTCACCCTAAGGAATTCATGGTAATCCATATGATTTCCAATTACCATATTCCCAGTGCTTCCATTTCCCCAGGAAACTGTATCACGTCCAAACTGTACATTCCAGTTCCGGTCTCCCACTGAAACATAGGCTTTCCAAGGAAACGAAAGATCCACATTGCTAGGGTTGTCGTCAAAAATAAGATTGGTTGAGAAGGCTGGACCAAAAAAACCTGAGGAAGAAGTAGTATTAGTGTAGAATCTATTATTTCGCAGCGTTAAATCAATGGTACCATAGATATTTTCGGTTCCCCAGAACTCAAACGGGATGCTGAGTAAAGGCTCTCTTTTAGTGTAGTCCTGCACCCACTCTTCATCTTCATCAAAAAACTGACTGGAATTACTATGCAGATACAATTCACCAGCAACCTGAACTCCTGTATCAAAACTGAATTCACGTGATATAAAGAAATTTGGTTTTTCCGTAAGACGTTCTTTGATCCAGGTATAGTTGGATGAACTGTCTGCTGAAAGCTTTGCAGTATTAATACCCTGCAATATCTTTAGCAGCTCATCAGTACTCCAGGGACCCGCTGAAGAAGGAGCTCCAAGCCCCTGTTCAATTATGAGATCCCGTATCAGAGAATATTCCAAAGAATCAGAACTATATGTTTTCTGGTTGTTCTCAGCAAGCAGTGGGATTGTAAATAATAATAAAAACAGCATGAGAAACAGGAAAGATTTATAATATTTCATTTTCTGTAACTCCTGATAAAACGGTAAAAAAGGTGGCAAAAGGTGTCTGACACCAAATCCCCAACACCAAATTAACCCAAGTATACCATCAAACTTGACAATCTTAAAGCTCCGCTTGGCACCGCTCCAGAACAGTGCGGACTTTTTTCAGAAGATCACTAATGGAAAAAGGTTTCTGCAAAAATGCTGCATCCTTTTTCAGGATACCTTTCTGCGAAATTTTGTTGTCGGTATAACCGGACATGTATAATACCTTAATATCAGGGCGGATTATTGACAGCTGATTGTACAACTCAGATCCGTTCATCCTGGGCATAATTACATCAGTCAGCAGCAGGTGAATTGTATCCTGATAGGTGTCAGCCTGCACAAGACCTGCAGCCGGTTCTGCAGCTAATAATACAGTATAACCATGTGACTGCAGGGTTTCGCAGACCAAAAGTCGAACGTTTGTCTCATCCTCAACAACCAGGATCGTCTCTGTGCCCTGCAGCATAGTATTTTCCGAATCA
>JAGLNY010000183.1 GCA_023139255.1 Spirochaetales bacterium | reverse complement strand
CTGCTTTTTGCAGGCCTCAGACCGGAAGTTTGCCGTCGGTCCACCGATGTCATGAATATATCCCTTAAAATCCGGGTAGGTTGTGAGTTTTGAAATTTCCTTTAAAATAGAGGCATGGCTGCGTACCTGTACGGTTCTTCCTTGATGTGAAGTAAGTGCACAGAAGGAGCAACCCCCGAAACAGCCTCTGTTGCTGAGTATGCTGAACTTAACCTCCTGAAGTGCGGGAATCGAGCCGGAGGACTTATATATCGGATGTGCTTCTCTGGTAAAGGGCAGAGCATACACACTGTCCAGTTCGTTTGTTGTCAGTGGTTTTGCAGGCGGGTTCCTGATAACGGTTACGGATCCGTAATTTTCTGCAAGCCGTTCAGGGCGCAGCGGATTTTCATGGAGAAGCCTCAGTTGGAAACTTTTAGCATAAGCCAGTTTTCCAGCTTCTGTACCAACATTTGATTTTATATTCCTCTCTGCAACCTTCTCATACTCGGGAAGTATTACTATCGGCCAGTGAGATAACCCCTCTATATCGTCCCAAACGGTTATACCATTCTTAACAGAAAAAACGGTTCCAGGAATATCCCTGATAGATGAAACCGGTTCACCCTGTTTCAGTCTCTTTGCAACACTGCGTATAGCAGATTCTGCCATTCCAAAGATTAGGAGATCTGCTTTAGCGTCGAGTAATAGTGAACGACGAATTTTATCGGACCAGAAATCGTAATGGGAAAGGCGCCTGAGGGACGCCTCAAGCCCGCCAATAATTACCGGAATTTCCTTGTAGGCCTGACGCGCGCGCGATGTGTAAGCTATTACAGCCCTGTCAGGTCTATTTCCTGGTGTTCCCCCTGGAGAAAAAGCATCTGAAGATCGTGGTTTGCCTGAAGAGGTATATCCTGCAACCATGGAATCCAGGTTTCCTGAAGTTATTAAAAAAGCAAGTGCGGGTTTGCCGAGAACAGTAAAATCCCGGCAGCTATCCCAGGATGGTTGGGAAATAATTCCAACCCGGAACCCTTCCGCTTCCAGGACCCGGCCGATAACTGCTGCCCCGAAAGAGGGGTGGTCTACATAAGCATCCCCGGTAACAATAATAAAATCGCAGGCATCCCAGTCTTTCGCATCCATTTCTTCTTTGGTCATCGGCAGAAACCGATTGTTTGTCTTCATAGTCCGTATATCATATCTCATTGTACAGGGAATAAAAATAGTTCGAAACAATAATCAAAATTATTTAAATCAGGGTTTGACATCTAACTCTTTACGTAGTATTTTTTAACCTGAGATTTTATAGTTTACTGAGATCCTAATTGATTTATGCTTTCGGTGTGTGTAAGGCATGCTAAAGATGAGTGATTATAATCGGTTTTAGTGGATTGAATTCAAGGAGTATTAATTGCTTAAAGAAAATGTGCCATCGGTGCACTTTTATGATCAGGATTTTGTTGATGTGTATGACCGGACATGGATATGGCTTCATGAGTTATGGAAAAAAGGAACTCCGGAAAATGATGTAACCGGTTCATATCTTAGTTATGAAGGTCAGGAAACTTTTCATCAATA
Source organism: Spirochaetales bacterium (assembly GCA_023139255.1). Classification (GTDB taxonomy): domain Bacteria; phylum Spirochaetota; class Spirochaetia; order JABMQR01; family JABMQR01; genus JABMQR01. Next base: position 9,637 of record JAGLNY010000183.1, on the reverse strand, counting down.
TAATACCTGTTTATCCTCATTTTTCCTTGTGTACAGCAATCAAAGTTATTCTGCATTTAATTTGCTTGACTATTTCTATGAAAAGCAGGAACCTTCCGGTGCAATTCGGGGAGAGTATTCAATTGAGGATGGAACCGCTGTCCTGACACCCCAAAACCCCGAAGGTGTTCACCCGCCGCTATTCCCCTATGTAGAATTTAATATATTTCACAAAGTAGGCAACAAGAAACGGCTGAAAGAAGTTGTACCGGTTCTGGAACTGTATATGGCATGGTTAGAAGAAACGTTCAAACAGGAAAACGGGTTGTATGCAGTCCCCGAAGAAGCAACCATGACCTATAATATGGTCAGAGAGAAGGTTGGTTATTATGTAGATTTCAATACTCAAGTAGCGGTAAGTGCGCTTTTTATGTCAGCTATCGGGGACATCCTGAATGATAAAGAGCTTAGTTTTCGATATAAAAGACAATATTTCTCTTTGAAAACCCGTATTAATTCATTAATGTGGAATACCGAGGAAAAATTCTATTTTAACCTGAGACAAGACGAGTCCCCGATTAAGGTTAAAACAATTGGTGCATACTGGACACTTCTTGCAGAAATTCCCAATGAAGACAAAGCGGCAAGATTGATTAATTTGCTGAAAGACCCGGAAGGGTTCGGTACAGATAACCCTTTCCCGACTATTGCAGCGAATGAACCTGATTTTTCAGAAGATGGAAACGGCTATCGGGGTTCTGTAATCCCGGCATTTACTTTCATGGTTATAAAAGGGTTGGAACAGTATAAAGAGTATGAATTTGCCCGGGAATGTGCTATTCGTCACCTCTACTTCCTATTGGATACACTGCATCCTGATGGAACTGATAAAGGGGATGTATATGAAGCATATCTTCCCAATAAGGAAGGTCCGGCAAAATGGGCAGATAATCCTTCTTTTCCCAGGAAAAGATTTATCCCTATGGTAGGGTTATCTACACTCGCACTTATGATCGAGAATATTATTGGCCTGAGTATCAGCCTTCCCAGAAAAACAGTAGATTGGATTATGCCGACACTTGAAGCCATGGGCATTGAGGATCTTTCCTTAAAAAGAAACCTGATAACCATTCTCAGTAATAAGAATACGCGGGGATGGGAAATACGGCTGGAATCCGAGAAACTCTACTATTTTACGATAGATATTCTTGATCAAAAAAAGAAAAAAACACTTCCTATACCATCTGGAAAGTGTTCAATGCTCATTGATAAACTTTAGGAATATAATATGGGATGGATTGGAAAAATAATTGGCGGAACAGTTGGTTTTATGCTCGGCGGTCCTTTGGGAATGATAGCAGGGGCAGTTTTCGGTAACGTTTTTGATCATGCCCCCCAGCAAACAAGTGGTGTTAAAGCTGCTTTTGGCCAGCAGTCAAAAACAGCAGGGTCACAAGAACAGGCACAAATGGTCTTTTTTGTGGGTGCATTTTCCATGCTTGCAGGAATCGCATCTGCCGATGGTACTATAAGCTATGCAGAGCGGAAAAAGGTTGAAGAGTTCATCAGAAAAGATCTGAAACTGGATCCGCAAAGCAGTACCATCGCCATGCAGGTCTTTGAGACTGCCGGATCTTCTTCCGGCTCCTTTAGTCAGTTTGCGACTCAGTTCTATGACAGTTTTAAATATAACAGGCAAATGCTGGATTTAATGATTGATATTTTTTACCGTGTTTCTTATGCAGATGGTCGGATGTCTGCGGCAGAAGAAACCCTGATTAACCTCGCAGGACGGATTTTTCAGATAAACCAGGAAAAAATGCGGACTATTAAGCAACAATACGGGACGGGGAACGCAGCCGGGTCTGCCCGCGCATTTGCGGTATTAGGTGTTACTGCAAATGCATCCAACGATGAAATAAAAAAGTCCTATAGAAAACTTGTTTCTGAATATCATCCTGACAAGATCTCCTCAAAAGGCTTGCCGGAAGAGTTCGTGACTTTTGCCTCAGATAAGTTCAGGGAGATTCAGGCAGCATATGAAGAGCTTCGGGTCTCGAGAAGCCTTTAATTATTGAAATAACATTTAAGTATCAAGCCGGATCCTTCCACGCAGCGAGCGGGCAAGGGTTATTCTGTCGGCATATTCCAGATCTCCCCCAATAGGCAGTCCGGAAGCTAATCTGGTGATCCGCAGCCCGGAATCTTTCAGAATATGAGAAATGTATAGAGCAGTTGTATCTCCCTCCTCTGTAGGATTGGTAGCTAAAATAATCTCACTGAATTGCTGCTTTTTAATGCGTTGAAGCAGCGATCCGATGGCCAGCTGTTCAGGTCCAATGCCGTCAAGAGGGGATATTGCACCATTCAATACATGAAACAGGCCATCGTAGGCCCCGGATGCTTCTATTGTAAGTACATCCTGAGGGTGCTCCACAACACAAATCAGAGAAGTATCCCTTGTGCTGTCTGTACAGATGGGGCAAGGATCTGTTTCAGTATAGCAGCCGCAAACTGAGCAGGCGAATATTTTATCCTTGATTTCAGCAATTTGTTTTGCCAGCACCTGGTTTGATTCATCATCAGCCTGAATAAAGTAGTAGGTCAGTCGGGCAGCACTTTTAGCCCCGATCCCGGGAAGTCGGGATAGGCTTTTTATCAATTGATCTAAAACAGTCATACAATTCCTATTTCCTATAATCCCGGAAAACCCCCGGGAATATTAAGTCCCCCGGTTAATTGAGATGCGTGAGATTTTAATGCATCCTGCAATTCATGAAGGGTAGAATTAACTGCCGCGAGAATGAGATCCTCAAGCATAGTTATATCAGAAGGATCTACAACCTCTGGGGCAATTGATACATCCAAGACTTCCATCTTTCCGTTTATTTTAACGGTAACCATACCACCGCCGGATGACCCGGATACCGTAATGTCCTTTAATTGTTCCTGCATCTCCTCCATTTTTCCCTGGAGATTCTGCATATTTTTAAGTATGTCCATTGGAATCATCAATTTCCCCCACTAGTTTTATTTACAATATTCCCTCGGAATATATTTTTAACCATGTTTATAGTCTCATCTGAATGTATGTTGTCTTTTTTTTGGGAAGTTGAAACTGAAGCTAACTCTTTTTCATGTTCGGTAACAGTAATCGCTTTAAGTTTCAGTTTTTCCTTGAGTACTGAATAAAAGGTTTCCTGTATTTCGTGCAGGTTTGAAGCAATTTTCTGTGCAGTATAAGCATCAGGAAAAATTAACTCTAATTCGTTGCCATGATAATGCCAATCTGAAACCTTTCCCAGGGCTGCAGCAAGAGTAGGGGTTTTTTCTTTCATTCCGGCCTGAACAGCCTCTATGTGGTTTCTGGTAATCTCTATAGGTTTATGATCCAGCGGGGCTGATTCTTCAGTTTTATTGATAACCAGGCTTTTTTCCGGACTCGGTTCCGGGGTTGGTTTCAATTCAGGACTTTTTTCCTGATTAAGGTCCGGGCTGCTCTCTGTTTCAGGGAGGGGAGACGTATCATTTGCTTGTTCCTGTAAAACCGTGTCTTCAGGAACGTTTTGCGGAGTAGTAATTTCCCCACGAAGAATTTGGTCTTTTAGGGAGGCAATCCTTCCAACCAGAGTTGTCGGCGAAACCAGGAGGTGCAGGTCTGCCAGTCTGCTTATTGCCAGCTCCAGCTCAAATCTTTGGTTCAATGAATAACGAATATTTCTGTATACATCGAGCATTAACTCAACAGCAGCCTCAAGTTGTTCTTTTGAGTAAGCCCGGAGAACTGTCCGGGAGAATCTTTCAGCCCGGGATCCCAGTAATGATTCGTTTGTTATTCCCTGTTTAATCAGTAGAAGAGACCTGAAATATTCAACAATATCGATAATAATCTGCTCAACCGATACACCGCGTCTAAAGATATCATGTATGTTGGTAATTGCTTCCCCTGAATTGCCGCGGCTCAATGCTTCAGCCAGATTGTTAACATCATCAAATCCAACAAGACCCATTTTATCTCTTATTAACTGCATGGTTAGGGTGGTTGCTTGACCACCCCCTTCTCTGTCCTTCCCGGCTTCGGGGGAGATTAAGGATATAACCTGGTCAAACAGTGTATAGGCATCCCTTAAAGAGCCGGTTGCTTCTTTTGCAATCCAAAAAACCGCATCGTCTTCAACCGGGATTCCTGTTTCATTTGCTGTCCTGATAAGAAGATCCTTGATTATCTCAATTGGGATAAGCTGGAAATGAAACTGCTGACACCGGGATCGGATAGTTGCGGGGACTTTATGTACCTCGGTTGTGGCGAAAATAAAAATAATATACCCCGGCGGTTCCTCAATTGTTTTAAGCAGTGCATTAAAAGCACTGTTTGAGAGCATGTGAACTTCATCAATAATATAAATTTTTTTTCTGCTGCTGCTTGGGGAAAAGAGTACTTCATCCTTTATTTTACGTATATCATTTACAGAGGTATTGCTGGCACCATCAATCTCTATGACATCGAGGGAGTTTCCTACAGCTATTTCTTTGCAATTTGTGCATGTACCGCAAGGGGAATCGGTTGGTTTATCAATACTGGTACAATTCAAGGCTTTTGCAAGAATCCGGGCTGCGGATGTTTTACCTACGCCCCTCGGACCTGAAAACAGATATGCATGAGCAATTCTGCTGCCCCGTATTGAATTTTTCAACGTAGATACTACAAATTCCTGACCAGCGAGTTCATCAAATATTCTTGGGCGCTTTCTGGTGGCTGTAACTTCAAAGGTCATTAAAAAACTCCTTGCAGGCATTTAAAAAAAGCTTTTGATTTTTGAAACTGCCTCACTCATCATACACTATCATGAGTATAAAAAAAATCCCCTTCAGCTCCAGCCAAGCTGCATGCATCTCATTAGTCAATCACTTACCGCTGCTACCTTCCGGTCCTGACGGATTTGGGCGACGACCAATAGCGCAGAACCTGCCTATCAGCACTGAAGGGGAAACGGAGAGAGAGGGATTCGAACCCTCGGTACCCGCTAGGGTACATACGCTTTCCAAGCGTACACCTTCGGCCTCTCGGTCATCTCTCCTGATTCAGGAAGAGCTTTTTATACGTAGCGGAGAGAGAGGGATTCGAACCCTCGGTACTGATCAACAGCACAACGGATTTCGAATCCGCCCGATTCAACCGCTCTCGCATCTCTCCTTAGGAGCTCGATAGACTCCTAAACAATGCGTAGCCAAGAGGATTCGAACCTCCGACCTTTAGATCCGCAATCTAATGCTCTATCCAACTGAGCTATGGCTACAAAAAAACGGAGAGGGAGGGATTCGAACCCTCGGTACCCGGTTAGGGTACAACTCCTTAGCAGGGAGCCCGATTCAACCGCTCTCGCACCTCTCCAAACTTCCTTATTCGATTCTTTAATAAAAATGGTCGTAATGCAGGCTGAATTCTGTACAGTATTGCAGAACGATCAAAAACGGAGAAGGTGGGATTCGAACCCACGGAGCCTCTCAGCTCAACGGTTTTCAAGACCGCCTCCTTCGACCTCTCGGACACCTCTCCTAAATCGGCTTTTTACTATATAAACGAACAGCTTGTTTGTCAATACAACCAAGATGAGAGGTCGGGGTAAACATATCTAAATTAAGCATGAAATTTCTTTTCCAGGAAATTCCGAAGTTTTGTATTTCCTCCAGAGATAAAGAGGAAAATAGAAACCAGAAGAATCGCTCCTGACACATAAAGTGACCATCCAATAGAGGGCCGTGTCGGCAAATGCAGGGTTAGGATTACATCTATTCCAAGGCAGAGAATAGCCATTGATATAAACGCTGTAGCGGCGTAAAAGAAAAATGAACCAGGACGTCTCTTTCTTAACATTATAGTAGCAAGGCCATTCTCAAAAAGTGCAATTCCGCTGGTTAATAGGGTTATAGGCAGGCCCAGTTGTAGAAACCATTCTCCTGCGGAAAGGGTTTCCAGGAACCAGAGAAAAAGAGTTGTTGCTGCTGTATATATAATTATTATAGGAAAAGTGTATTTCTTCCCAATAAAAGCCGGCGTTGTAATAAGGATAAATAACAGGATAAGACTTGTGATCGGGTACCAGGCCCAGGATACCGGCGGGATAAAACCATCCATTAATAATAAGAATATCACCGAGGCAACAGTAAAATTAATAAGTAAATTTAAGCGTTTTCCGGTCTTAAACAGGAATGGAAAAACCAGTGATGTCCAGAAATACAGTACTGTAAGTATTGGGTAAAAAGACCAGGTGATTGCATTGTGTGATATGACATCAACCAGAAGCAGCACTATAACCGGAATCAGCATAGTTATTGTGAATACCGTTGCAGTTTTGTAAGAAATCCTGTGCATTATCGGATGTGTAAGTAGTTCTGATATTTCTCTTGAGGTAATCCCGGAAAATACCGGCAGATTTTCTTTTTTTATCTGTTTTGGTTTAAGGGTCTCAGGATCTATCACTAATGTGTCGCAAAGTGGACATTTTACCAGTTTATCTTCAAGTTCAACACCGCATTTAATACAATACGCCAAGTCTGGCCTCCTCAAGCTGTATTAAGGCTTAAATTGTATATCATATTCCCGAAGATCACCAGAGGCGTGTCTCCGGGTTTTTCCGCTTATTTACTTAGGACGCTTAAAAGTCTGTATATCTTTGCTGAGCATGGTTCTGTCATCAAAAATGAAGTTTCCTGTTATATTTTTTCCCTGTAGTGCTTCCGGGAGCCAATACTGATCATCTTCCCACATTTTATCATAAGGAATCCTGTTTATATCCGCCCAAAAAGGATCAGCCTCAACAGTTTCCTTTTCCTCCCCGGTATGATCATAAGCAAAAAACACATATCCTTTTAAGGAATATCCATCAACAAACTGAAAGTTCAAAACACCAACTTGAACAGGGTTAATAGGTGTAATTCCTGTTTCTTCCTCTGTTTCCCGCACAGCTGCTTCAGCAGCTGTTTCAAAATCTTCAATCCTGCCGCCTGGAGCGTTAATAAGACCGTTTCCTAACCCGCGTTTCTTGTGGATAAGCATGACTTCACCACCATCACCGCGGAACATATAGCAGACAACTGCAGTTTCCTGAGGTTCCCACTCATCCCAATCAATATCCTCAACTTTTCTTGCTTCTGAAGGCTCAATCTCTATTTCCGGCTCTTCAACCTTTTCCGGTGGGCGGTACATTTCAGGATGTTTTCCCAGACGGCAATCAGCACAGAGGTTATCGTCAAAATACAGAGTCACTTTAAGAGGCAGCTTTTCACCGCATTCAGGGCAAATACGCTTAAATATGGCAATTTTTGATCGGAATCTATAACCAATGGCAAGCGGAACAATAAGTGCCGGTATTCCAAGCCACTGGGGAAGTCCAAACGTGAGTATCAGGACAAACAGGACGTTGAGCAGGAGCACGAGGCTTGCCGCGATGAGTGTCGCTGTCCGTTTTTTTTGACTGCGTTTTTGGTGTTTTCTCTGGAACAGGTTCAAAGCCAGAACGGCAATAACGAACCAATACATTTCATTAGTTATTTTTTCTAAAATCATAATATGTGGAGCTTATAGGGGGCGGGGGATTTGGTCAATGGTTCAATGGGGCTTGGCCCCATTGAACCATTGACCTCAGGAGTTTCATTGGGAATGATATTTCAGGCTATCCGCAGGATTATTCCAAGGGAGTGAATGATTTTTCTGTATTCGTCCGGAATACCTTTGTCAGTTATTATTTCATCAAACTCATTAAGATCAGCAAAATAATCGGATCGAATAAGCCCGAATTTTGAAGAATCTACGAGAAGGATTTTTTTCATGGATGACTGCATCAGAGCCTTCTTTGTCGGCCGTTCATAAAAATTGGAACATGTAGCACCGAATTTATAATCAATACCGGAAGCAGTTACAAATGCCTTGTTAGCTCTGAAGTTTTTAATCATTTCAAGTCCTTCCGGGCTTTCAAAGGAGAGAGTGTTTTTATGAAAGAGTCCCCCGGTAAAGATTAAAGTACAGTTCTCTTTGTATGCAATATCAGAAACAATATTCAAAGAATAACTGAGAATTGTGAGAGGAATATCCGTGGGGATATTTTTAGCAAAATACTCCGCTGTTGATCCATAGTCGATTATGATTGTGTCCCCTGGTTCCACACAGGATGCCGCCATAATTCCGATTCGCCGTTTTTCTTCTATATGGACTGATTCTTCTGTAATAATAGAATATGGTTTTTCTGTTGAATGACTATTCATTACCGGATGAAGAATGATACTGCCATGAAGTATTCTGACTTTGTTCTGTTCGGCTAATTCCTCAAGATCCCGACGGACAGTCATATGGGATACTTCCAGTTTTTGAGATAGTTCCTGCACATTTGAAATATTGTTAATTTTAAGTAATTTGAGTATGTACTTAAGTCTTTTTGATTTCTTCATTATTATTTTCCTAAATTATGTTATAAAATTATAATACAACTTGATGATTCTATCAACTGGTAAATATATAACCATTTCCCCTTGACAACGCTAATTAACGATGTATAATAGATTAACAAATGTTAAAAACATAACATTTATATTGGAATATACTGGAGGAAATATGGCAGATAAACAAAAAAATGCATTAGGCATGATAGAAACACGTGGCTTTGCCGCAATGGTTGAGGCTGCAGATGCTATGGTAAAAGCCGCCAAAGTAGAATTGAAAGGACACGAGGAGACGGGCGGCGGTTATGTTACGGCTATTATTAGGGGTGATGTTGCAGCGGTCCGTGCTGCTCTGGATGCCGGTAGTAAGGCAGCAGAAAAAGTTGGTGAGGTTATTTCAGTACATATTATTCCCCGTCCCGATGCTGCTGTTGACAGCGGACTTTCCTTATATAAAACGGGAGCAGAATAATGAAAGCGATTGATTTAAGGACATACAATTTTATAGATTCCCTGCAGCTGCAGATGGCATCATATATGTGCACCATATCAAGAGGGTATTTTCCTGTGGGTGGTCAATCATGTGCGATAGTTGAAATAGCACCTGGTATCGAGATAAACCGTCTTACAGATATTGCACTGAAATCGACCGGGGTTGTCCCGGGTATTCAGATAGTAGAGAGATCTTTTGGGCTGCTTGAAGTTCATTCTGACAGTCAGGGTGATACAAGACAGGCTGGTGAGGCAATCCTCAAAGAGTTGGATCTTACCGAAAAAGATCGGATGAAACCAAAAATTTTGACAAGCCAGCTTATAAAAAACATCAGTGATTATCATGCCCAGCTGATAAACAAGGTCAGATTCGGGAATATGGTGCTTCGTGGGGATACTCTGTTTATATTGGAACTGGAACCTGCGGGGTATGCATTCTATGCTGCCAATGAGGCAGAGAAGGCTTCTAATATCAATATAATTAATGTAACAGGATATGGGAAGTATGGAAGAATTTATATAGCAGGAAAGGAATCTGAAGTCCTGGTCAGCAAGGAAACAGTGGAAGCAAAATTGGCTGATATAAGCGGACGGGAATTATAAAGGAGATAGTAGATATGGCAATTACAGATAATGCACTGGGAATGATAGAGACAAAGGGGTTTGCGGCAATGGTGGAAGCCTCCGATGCAATGGCAAAGGCGGCCAACATAGATTTTATAGGATCGAA
>JAGLNY010000182.1 GCA_023139255.1 Spirochaetales bacterium | reverse complement strand
AGTGTGGATGCAGCCCTCCCCCTGGGAAGAAACAAGGGTAAAAAATAGATGGTACTGGCAAGAGTTGTCGGATCAGTCGTTTCGACTATAAAAGAACCCCGTCTCGAAGGAATTAAATTTCTTCTTCTTGAAAAAATAGATGTAAACACCCTTAAGGGAAAGAATGATTTTGTTGTAGCTATGGATGCAGTGGGAGCTGGAGAAGATGAAATTGTCTTCTACGTAGGGGGGAGCAGCAGCAGACAGACTGAAACGACTAGCGGAAAACCTAGTGATGCAACCATCATTGCTATTGTTGACAGCTTCGATAATAGGGGTAAAGTGATTTATTCAAAAAGCGGATCACATAACGGTTCACAAAGAGAGGTCAATAGGTGATTCTAGCCAGAGTTTCAGGCAGTATTATTGCAGCAGTCAGGGCAGATGGAATTGATGGACCAGGTTACCGTATTGTTGAACCCTGCAGCCCATCAGGTATTACTGGCAAATCTACTGGTATAGTTGTCCTGGATCTGGTAGGGGCTGCACCAGACGAGTTTGTACTTGTATCTCAGGGCAGTTCCACCAGACAAACCGATGTTACAAAAGATAAACCTGTTGATGCTGTGATTATTGGCATCGTGGATATAGTTGAAGAGGAAGGCGAGGTGGTATTCAGAAAATGAATGTTGATGTAGTGGGGATCCTTGAACTTTCGAGTATTGCAGATGGATTCAAGACTCTGGATGCTGTAGTTAAAAAATCGCCTATAACTATCCTAAAGGCAGAACTTCTCAATCCAGGGAAGTATCTGATTATGATATCAGGAGATGTAGCTTCTGTGGAAGCAGCCATGGATGCCGGCATTATCGCTGGTGGTAAAAGTATTATTGATCATATCCTTCTATCAAATTTGGACAAACAGGTTATACCTGCAATTAAGAGCTGTATAGCCCCGGAAGAGTGGGATGCCCTTGGTTTACTTGAAACCAACTCTGTAGCATCAGCTATTGAGGCTGCTGACAGGTCTGTAAAAGAGGCAGATGTCCATATAGTCGGGATTGTCACAGGAAATGAAGCCGGAGGTAAAGCAATGCTGAAATTAAGCGGTGCAATTGGAGATATTAATACTGCAATGAGTTCAGCTGCAGCTATGGTTAAAGAGAAAGGACAGCTGTGCCGGGATGTGATTATCCCCGGGCCGCACAGCGACATTAAGGAGTTTGTTTGTGGAAATTGATGAGAATGCTATTAGAGAGATAGTGGCAAACATTCTTAAAGAGACAGGTGTTACTTCTGGACACGCTGTTGGTTCCAGGATTATTCCAGGCGTTTTTGATGATATAAACAAGGCTATCAATGAGGCTCATAAGGCACATAAGGTTTTTATGGAAACATCACTGGAAACCAGAAGGGCCATGATTAAGGGAATGCGTCAGATTGCTGAGGATAATGTTGAGCAGTTTGCACGGCTTGCTGTTGAAGAGACAGGCATGGGCCGATATGAAGACAAGATAAGAAAGAATCTCCTGGCTGTAAGAATGACACCTGGGGTTGAAGATCTTCAGCCTATGAGTTTTTCTGATGATCATGGACTGACGCTTACCGAACGGGCTCCTTACGGAGTTATCGGGGCTATTGCCCCAAGTACAAATCC
>JAGLNY010000181.1 GCA_023139255.1 Spirochaetales bacterium | reverse complement strand
ATACTCAAGGCCGGCGGACCAGAAAATATACTAGTCACAATCAAAGAACCAACCATTGAATCGGCAAAAGAGATTATGACTCATCCAATGATAGATCTTCTTACCGTAACAGGCGGACCAGGGGTTGTTGACCAGGCAATGCGGTCAACAAAAAAGGTAATTGCTGCCGGTCCAGGAAATCCCCCGACAGTAGTCGACGAAACAGCAGATATCGAAAAAGCAGCTAAAGATATTGTTGCAGGTACAAGTTTCGATAATAACATTGTATGTATCTGCGAAAAAGAGATTATTGTTGTAAGATCCATTGCCGATAAGCTTAAAACTGAGATGAAGAAGCAAGGTGCATATGAACTTGGTAGAGAGCAGATTAAGGCAGTAACGAATCTGGTAATCGACAGACCTGGAAGAAAAGGGGATGAAGGGGCGATAAACAAGAAGTATGTTGGAAAAAATGCAAGTATAATTGCTGCAGCAGCAGGAATTAGTGTCCCTGAGGATACAAGGATACTTCTCTGCGAGGTGGACAAATCTCATCCCCTTGTATGGACTGAACAGCTTATGCCTGTAATCCCTTTAGTCAGGGTTGATGATGTAGATGAAGCTATAGATTTTGCTGTTGATTGTGAACACGGGTTTCGCCATTCAGCATCTATGCATTCATTAAACATAGCAAAACTTTCAAAAATGGCAAGGGCAATAAACTGTTCGCTTTTTGTTAAAAACGGATCCAACTTCAACGGAATGGGGTTTGGCGGTGCAGGATACACTTCATTTACTATTGCAAGCCCGACTGGAGAAGGATTTACCAGAGCCAGAACATTTACGAGAGAACGGCGATGTGCCCTGATTGATTATTTTAGGATAGTGTAAAAAGGATTTTGATGTGAAAATAGGACGGATTACAGGTACAGTTGTAAGTACCAGGAAGCTGGAATCTCTGGAAGGTATCAAACTTCTGCTTGTACAACCACTTGACGACACGCTCCAGAATAGCGGGAATCCCATAGTTGCCTGCGATACAGTTCAGGCAGGGAAAGGGGATCTTGTAATCTATGAAGGGGGCAGAGAAGCTGCTCTTGCTCTGGATAACTGGTATAATCCTGCAGATGCTGCGGTTATAGGAATAATTGATCAGCTTGATCAGGTGGAGAAATGACATTTGCCAAAGTAACGGGAACGGTAGTATCAACTGCTAAAATCGAAGATCTTAAAGGATTAAAATTGATGATTGTTCATCCTGTAAATCCTGATGGGGAGTTGACAGGGAAACAGATTGTTGCGGTAGATACGGTACAGGCCGGCGTAGGGGATGAAGTTCTTATTATTGATGAGGGTGGTTCTGCCGGAATAATGCTGGGAATGTCGGCACAGCCGATACGGACAGTAATAGCTGCAATCGTGGACAGCGTGGATTGGTCAATTTTAAAAAATTGACTATAGACATAAGAAAATCGAGAACTTCATATATAAAGAGGAAAACATGTACGGTGATGAAAACTTTAACGAAAATAATCAGAAAGATAATGTTGTAAGGGTTGCAGTAGGATCCGATCATGGAGGATTTGTCTCCAAAGAGATACTGAAAAAATATCTGGCAGTTCTCGGGTACAAGGTTTTTGATCTTGGAACCTTTTCGGATGATAGTGTAGATTATCCTGATTATGCGGTTAAAGTTGCTCAGAGTGTTGCAAGCGGGGAAACCGATCGCGGAATAATGATTGATGGAGCCGGGATTGGTTCTTCAATGGTCTGCAACAAGATCCGGGGAATCAGGGCTGCGCTATGCTACGATGTAAAAACTGTCAAAAACAGCAGACTTCATAATAATGCTAATGTCCTGACCCTCGGAGGACCCCTGCACACCCCGGATGAACTCTGTGAAATGGTCAAAGTTTGGCTGCAGACCAGGTTTGAAGGCGGTAGACACTGGACACGGATAAATAAAATGATGGCTGTAGAACGAGGGTAAGGGAGAGATAATAATATGGATGAAAAAGAATTAATCGAAAGAATTACAAAAGAGATCGTTGAAAAGCTGAATGGAAAAAAAGCGATAAGCAGTGTAGCGGTGCCGGTAAATGCGGTTGTCCCGGAAAATAGCAGTTCTATCCTTATTCCTTCGGATGTAGCTAAATACATCGACCATACTTTACTAAAACCCGAGGCCTCAGCACTGGAGATAGATAATCTCTGCTCTGAGGCAGCAGAGAATAAGTTTTACTCTGTATGTGTCAATACTACCTGGGTTGCCAGGTGTGCAAAAAACCTTCGTGGCAGCGGTGTCAAGGTTTGTGCAGTTGTAGGTTTTCCTCTGGGAGCAATGAGCGGGCGTGCCAAGGGTTTTGAAACCCGGCATGCCATAGAAGAGGGCGCTGCAGAAATAGATATGGTTATGAATATAGGTGCCCTTAAATCCAGGGATCTTAAACTGGTAGAAGATGATATCCGGTGGGTCAGAAGGGCTTGCGGTCAGCGTGTAACTTTAAAGGTTATCATTGAGACAGCCCTGCTTACTGATGAAGAGATTGTCCTTGCATCAGAGATTGTAAAAAAGGCAGAAGCTGATTTTGTAAAAACCTCTACGGGTTTTTCAACACATGGTGCTACAGTCCAGCATATAGCCTTGATGAGGAGAACTGTCGGTCCCAAAATGGGTGTTAAGGCAGCCGGTGGTGTAAGGACCTTTGATGATGCGGTTGCTATGATAAATGCCGGTGCAACCAGGTTGGGAACAAGCGGCGGTGTAAAAATAATAAAGGGAGACACTGTAGAATCCGGGTATTAAAAATCCGCAATACAAAGGCTTGATTCGGGGGGTAATTTTGTATTGATATATTTGTAGGCAATTTCCCTGAAATGGGATACTATGAATGTTATGGCACATATTGAGACAAGCACCAATACAGAGAGTTTTCTAAAAAGTCTGGGGTTCCCGACTGTACAGGTACACGAAGCATTTACACATTTCGATTTCACAAAACCATCACGGAGAGTTCTGGTTATAGGCCCGATGGGGTCAGGGAAAACCGAGTTTTCAGCCAGGGTCTGGCGTGATGCAAAAGTTGCCTTATCTAAAAGTGACACTATAAAAGAGATTACTGCCCAGAATGGCGTAGACAGGAGAAGTGTTTTTTTTCTCAGGACGCTGTTAGATGACGCGCGGTTCCCGGATTATCCCGAAGATGCCCTTGCTTATAGGGGCGGGTATGTTCAGTGCGGGAAAAACATTGCACGAATAAAGGATTCCTTCGCGCTGGAAAAATTCCTGAAAAAGTTCCCGGATATCGGAACCTGGATTATTGATGAAGCATCGTTCTATGATGAGCGTCTTGCCTATGTGGTAAGGAATGACAGCCTTGAGCGGGGTACGCTGTACATTTTTCCGACCCTGATTCTCAATTTCAGGAAGGACATTTTTAATTCCACCGCCCGGCTTATGCTGGATATCGCGACCGATGTTATACCCCTTACCGCCTACTGTGAACATCCTGACTGCCTGGCGAATTCTTTCTATACCTACCGTTATTATACAGTTAACGGGAAAGAGTGCCCGGCTCTTTTTTTCGATCCCCTGATCATTGTTGGGGGGGATCAGAAAAAAGAAGACCCCCTGCAGCCGAACTACTGTTCGCGCTGTGACAACCACCATTATCTTCCAGGGAAAGAGTATACCTACTTCACATTAAAACCGCTTGGGGAAAAAGCAGCTGCCGGGGACTTCAATCCGTTGAAGGAAGAGCTTGAGTATTTGAAGAACAGGATGGAAGAATCACTGCTGTACAAGCATATGCTTAAACGATACGAAAGTGATAAGGACGGTGATGTCTATATGAACGCTCTTTTCCCGGCATGTATTGCAGAGAAGGCTTTGATCTATCTCTTTGCCGAACAGAATCTTATTCCTGAAGAACTGCTTCTCAAGCTTGTAAACGAACTCAAATTTGACAGGGAATATATGAGAAAGACGTTATCAGACAACAGAAGACCGGTAAATATGGATCAACCGTTTTTGGAGGGTCTCTACTGAAAGAAATAGTCTATCGATCCATGGTGATAAACTATAGGAGGAACTATGAGGATTCCTGATATTATTCGTAAAAAACAGCTTAACCAGAAGCTTACAAAAGAAGAAATAGACTATTTTGTAACAGGCTATACTTCAGGGGAAATCGGTGATGACCAGGCTGCCGCCCTGAGCATGGCAATCTGGTTTAACAGTATGGACAGCAGGGAAACGGCCGATCTTACTATGGCAATGGCCCGATCCGGTGACCAGGTTAATCTTTCCGCCATCAAGGGAATCAAGGTGGACAAACACAGTTCCGGCGGTGTTGCCGATACTACAACTATAGCAGTTGCCCCCATTGTGGCTGCATGCGGTGGATTGCTTGCTAAAATGTCAGGGCGCGGCCTTGGCCACAGCGGCGGTACTCTTGATAAACTAGAGTCGATTCCGGGATACAATGTGTACCAGGAGATGGATGATTTCATCAGGATAGTGAATACCTGCGGGACTTCGGTAATTGGTCAGACAGCTTCACTTGCACCGGCAGATAAGAAGCTCTATTCGCTGCGTGATGTCACCTCTACAGTAGATACTATGCCGTTGATTGCCTCCAGCATTATGAGTAAGAAGTTGGCTGCCGGCAGTGACAGGATTCTCCTGGACGTAAAATGGGGTAACGGCGCGTTCATGCCGACAGTTTCTAAGGCCGTAAAATTAGCTAATATCATGGTTGCTATCGGCAGGCATGCCGGAAAACCTACCCGGGCTATGGTAACTGATATGAATCAGCCGCTCGGGAATGCAGTTGGGAACGCACTTGAAGTGATTG
>JAGLNY010000180.1 GCA_023139255.1 Spirochaetales bacterium | reverse complement strand
TTTTTCAGGACCCGTGGGCATCATTAAATCCCAGAATGCTTGTTAAGGACCTGATTTCAGAAGGCCCTATGGAATTTAAGCTCTGGAAATCCGGTGAAGTTGATAAAAAGGTCCGGGAACTGCTGGGAATAGTCGGCCTGCCCTCAAATGCCGAGAGACGTTATCCTCATGAATTTTCAGGTGGTCAGCGGCAGAGAATCGGTATAGCAAGGGCACTTGCCCTGGATCCTTCCCTTATTATCTGTGATGAACCTGTATCAGCCCTTGATGTCTCTATCCAGGCACAGGTACTTAATCTCCTGATCGACCTGCAGGAAGAGCTGAACCTGACCTACGTATTTATTGCCCATGATTTAAGTGTTGTGCAGTACATCTCAGATAAAGTAGGGGTAATGTATCTCGGCAGATTGGTAGAACTTGCGGATGCCGAAAAAGTTTACAGCGAGCCCCAGCATCCATACACAGAGTCGCTTCTTTCCTCTGTCCCGGTTGCTGACCCGGAAATCCCCTTTAAAGGTACTATACTGAAAGGAGATGTGCCGTCTCCAGTTAACTCTCCTTCAGGATGCACTTTTCACCCGAGATGTCCAAAGGCTACGAAAATTTGTTCAGGGCAGAGGCCTGAATTTACCGACAATAATGACAATCATTTTTTTGCGTGCCATAACCCATTAGGGTTTAATACCCAATGACCCCATTTAAATCTGCGACAAAAGTTAAAATCATCAATCATGA
Organism: Spirochaetales bacterium; assembly: GCA_023139255.1. Taxonomy (GTDB): domain Bacteria; phylum Spirochaetota; class Spirochaetia; order JABMQR01; family JABMQR01; genus JABMQR01. The sequence continues at coordinate 7,672 of JAGLNY010000180.1, read as the reverse complement.
AGCAGTGGTGATTTCTGCCTCCCCTCACAGGAGGATTCTTTATGGTGTTATATGTTTCCTTCTTGTTACTGCCGCAGTCTTTGGTTTCGACCCGGGACAGGACTTTCAAGGGAACAGGATAATCGGGACGCTATTAATACTGTTTTTTATAGTGGGCTCTGCTGCCGCTGCCGGGTATAATAAAGTCCTTCGTTTTGACAAAACCAATAATACTTTTTCCCGGAAAATATATCTATTTACTTTACTGATTTCACAGACAATTCTGTTGTCCAATTTGTCTGAGATAAGCTGCCTGCAGTTTGCTGACCTTGAATTTATGAGAAGCAGAAGGAAAAAAAATCATGACGGACGAAGCCGGATTAACCCGTTCGGTTTTTTTGAGAACAGGTCTCATCTTTTTCGTCTTTACGCAGAGACGCTTGATCATAAGTTTCTGCTTCAGGAAAGTACTTTTACCGAGGACCTGGAGAACACGATCCAGGTTTTGAGCCTGTTTCTGGGCGTAGGGGTTACTCGTTCAAAGACGCATTAGTGTATAGACCCCTGGGCTTTCTGAGCTTTCATTTGGTGATTTGACTTTTTCACAGGCTGCTGATACTGTGATTCAGCAATGATAAAGATTAAACCTGTTGATGCAGTTATCATTCTCATTTCCGCTATACTTATAACATTTCTCTTTGTGCAGACCTATAGCAGCCCTTCGGACTCAGCTGAATTGCTGGTCCGGGTCGATGAAGAGAGCTGGCGGTATACCCTTGATGAAGACAGGATACTATTTATACCCGGTCCGCTGGGGGATACGGAGATTCATATTCACGACGGTGAGGTTTTTGTGGAAGACTCTCCCTGTAATAGTAAGATTTGTGTTGCAGCCGGGAAGATTAGGAGACCTGGTCAATGGATCGTATGCTTGCCGAACCGGGTATTTATCAGTATCGAAGGCGTGGTAGATACGGGGAAAGAGGAGGTTGATGATGTTGTTTTCTGATAATACAGCAGGGATCGGTAGTACCGGGTTGAAAACAAAACGTACTCAATCAATCATTACACATATTGCAATTTTGGCAGCTTTTTCCCTGTTTCTCTCAACAGTTGAGTATATGATTCCCAAACCGGTTCCTTTTATGCGGATAGGGCTGGCTAATCTCCCGATTATAATCGGTCTCTCCCTTTTCTCCCTGCCTGAGCTGCTCCTGCTTACACTTCTGAAAATAGTGGGTCAGGGTCTTGTGAACGGCACGCTTTTTTCCTATATTTTCCTGTTCTCAGCGGGCGGATCGCTGGCAAGTATGCTGGTAATGTATGCAGTATATACATTGCTTGGTAGATTTACCTCATATATCGGAATAAGTATTGCAGGAGCGATTGTCAGTAATATTGTTCAGTTGCTGCTGGCACATTTTATACTGTTCGGCAGCAGTATCTGGATGATTGCTCCCCCGTTTCTTTTAATGGGATTTATTACTTCCATCTTTCTGGGGATATTTGCAAATGTTTTTACCGGGAAATCCCGATGGTACAATGGGATCATAGGCAGGAAGGAAGAAGGACGGCACCCTGATGAGTAAAAGCAATCTCAGGATAGTTGCCGGGCTTCTTATGATACCGGCATTTCTGTTGCAGCACAACCTGGTAGTAATGGCCGCGCAGGTAGTTTTTTTGATGGTACTTGCAGTAGCGAAGGGGAGAAGGATAAAACCCCTCCCGATCACTATTATCCTTATTTCAGTAGTAGTAATGAATCTCCTGCAGGTGAATGGGAAAGTGCTTTTCTCAATTGGGACTTTTTCTGTGACCCTGGGAGCTTTGAAAATCGGGCTTGATAAAGCACTCACGCTTATAGGGATGCTGTATGTATCTCAATACATGGTTTCCGGAAAACCAAAACTCCCCGGAAGATTCGGGCAGCTGCTCTCAAAACAGTTTTTGTTTTTTGAGTATATAGTTACATCATGGAAACGCCCGGAAAGAGGTCGATTTATAGAGTCCCTTGATTCAGTTCTTGAGACAATGGAAAACAGCTATTCTGAATCAGAGGTTTCGAATAGTATCCCGGTTACAGAATCCCCGGGGGCAGTACAGGCGGTACGGGCAGTAAGGACAATAAGGGCAGGCACTTTAGAAATCATTACTGAATCAGCTTTTGTATTGTTTATGTGGGGCAGTTTTATTATCGGGTTTTCAGGTATTCTTCCGTGGTAATTATAGTAAAATTCTTATCTGTGAGTTCATAATTGATTTTTCCCGAAGCAAAACCGCTGGAAAGGATAATTTCCTGATGATAAGTTATTGCAACAGCCTCAATTGAATCCAGATTCTCAATAAGTGCCATTCCTGATTCCAGTCCCAGAGAATAGACAGCAGTAGATAATGCGTCCGCAATAAATGAATTTCCGGAAATAATAGTAATACTTTCGAGATTTGAATTTACAGGGTAGCCGGTCTCAGTATCCAGTATATGGTGAAAGATGGTGGTCCCAACAGTGAAAAATCGTTCATACGGACCTGAAGTCACAACAGCAGTATCCTCAATAGTGAGAATCATTACATAAGCTCCACGGTCTTCTGCCGGATCAGGATCCTGAATTCCAATTCTCCAGAGAGAACCATCAGGTTTTTTCCCGACTGTAAGAATATTGCCGCCCAGATTGATAATAGCACTTTTTATACCCTGATTTAGTAAAACTTCCCGAACCTCATCGGCAGCATACCCTTTTGCGATTCCTCCGAGATCCAGTTTTATCCCGTTTTTTTCAAGGAATACTGATGAAGTTTTCTCATCCAGAATGATGTTTCTGAAATTAATCAGGGGTAAAAGCTGATTAATCTCATCCAAGGCGGGTATTTTTGCATGATCTGTACCAATGCCCCATAGAGTAACCAGCGGACCGATGCTTGGATCAAAAGCACCGCCGCTCAATTCAGCAATCTCTATGGCTTTCCTGATTACGGTAAAGGTATCCCCGGGTATAATAGTTTCCATAAGGCCGGCATCTCTATTGATCCGGGAAATATCACTTTCCTGGATATGAGTACTCATCTGCTGCTCTATTTCTTCTATTCGCTTAAATGCGGCATCAAATACCTGATTATTCACATTGTCATAAATTTTTATTATACAGACTGTTCCCAGCATTAACTCTGAACGGCTTTCCAGATCTGTAGACGTATTGTTTCCATCCTTATTTCCTGAAGCTGATACCCAGACAATTGTTAATAAAAACAGTAAGGTAATAAGAGGTTTTTTTATCGACCTATTTTTAATCATTTTGTTTACTACTTTAGTAAGATTCTAATTTTGAAAATCAACTCAAGTATTATGAACAAATTGACAGTTCTTTACAATATGAAAACAGGAGAAAGCCGTCTGTTGGCTTTTCCCTTAAAAATGAGTATAGTATACCCATGAAATTTGAAGAATATAATTTTACAGAAGATGTACTTGAAGGAATTAAGGCAGCACAATATATAGAATGTATGCCTGTACAGGAAAAAGTGTTTCAGCACTCATTGAAAAAAAGAAATGTTGCCGTACAATCCCAAACCGGATCCGGTAAAACCGCGGTATTCTTATTGACTATTTTAAATGCTTTCGCGTTAAATCGTAACGAAAAGCGTATAAAAGCAATAATTGTTGTCCCTACCAGAGAATTGGCAGTTCAGATCCAGGATGATGCTGAATTATTGGCACGAGGGATGCCTGATATTCGTATCGGCTGTTTTTATGGTGGTATAGGATACCAGAAGCAGGATAGACTGCTGCAGAAAGGTGTTGATATAGTTATCGGGACTCCCGGAAGACTGTTGGATTATCAAAAATCAAAAAAAATTGATTTCAAAGCATTTGATATTGCAGTGATTGATGAAGCGGATAGAATGTTTGATATGGGATTTTACCCGGATATCCGCCAGATGATGAGCCGGATGCGGCCGGGAGAAGATCGCCAGACGATGCTTTTCAGTGCTACGTTGAACAATAGGGCCCGCAACCTTGCCTGGGAATTTATGGATGACCCTGTTGAGATTGAGATCGAGCCGGAAAATATAACCGTTGAGGAAATACGCCAGGAACTCTATCATATCAGCAAGAATGAGAAGTTTGATCTGCTGCTGTATATTCTAAAAAAATACAACCCTGAGAATGCCCTAATTTTTACCAATACAAAAATCCGTGTTGTTGAGATAGCAAAAAGGCTCAGGATTAACGGGTTCAATGTACAGTTTCTGATGGGGGATCTTCCTCAGAAAAAAAGACTGCAGGTGATAGAGCGAATGAAGACCGGTGAAATAAAATTTCTTGTGGCAACTGATGTAGCTGCAAGGGGATTGCACGTTGATGATCTTCAGCTTGTCATCAATTATGATATTCCGGAAGATTTTGAGAATTATGTTCATCGAATTGGGAGAACTGCGAGAGCTGGAAAAAGTGGTTTGGCTATAACAATGGCTTGTGAGCAGTTTGTATATGGGTTGGAAGCAATTCAGGACTTTATCGGTATGCAGATACCTGTTGCCTGGGTGGATGAAGATATCCTTGGAAATATGGAGGACAAGAGTGCCGGCATGCGTTTCAGGGATCTTGTTGAAGATGCTGATTTTGCCGGGCGGAGAAAGGACCGAAGCCCGGTATCCCGGACACAACACTCTTCCAGAGGAGTGCGGCGGCCAACCGGTAATAGATCAAAAACCGGATCAGACCGAAGACAGGGTGAAAGTAATCAAAAAACTTCAACCAGGAAACGATCAGCAGCATCAACCCCGAATCGTGAACAGGTACGTGAAAATACACGTGAAAATACACGTGAAAATACACGTGAAAATACACGTGAAAATACACGTGAAAATACACAGAAAAAACCTCGTCAGAGCAACTCAGGAAACAATAGAAAACGCTATTCTCAATCTGAAAAACCGCGAAAAACACAGCAGCAGAAAAAACCTGTAGATTATAAGGCTATTGGTTCTCTTTCATTTGATGAGCGAATGGATTATTATAAAAAACAGTTCAACTCTCATGCTGTACCTGCAGCTGGGACTGATACTACAATTGAAAGGGGACAGAAGAAAAAGAGTACTAAAGAGGCTGTCACTTCCGGACATCGGTCTGCTTCAGGCAGCAGATCCCGAACTGGAGATGAAACGAAAAAAAAGCAAAATCCAGATGCTGGAAAACAGGATGAACGAAAAAAGGCAGGTTTTTTTGCGAAATTATTTCAAAAATGATGCTTAAAAAATTTATATCATATTATCGTCCGCATATATTTCTTTTTCTCCTTGATATGTCAGCAGCAGTTATTGCGGCACTTTTGGCCGTAATTTTTCCATCACTAACAAGGGAATTGCTTAAAACATACATTCCGGACGGTAATATACGGATGATGCTGGGTGCATTCTGCATCATGTTTGTTGTGTATATATGCAAAACCATCGCTACCTATATTCGTGTGCGCTGGGGACACAATCTGGGAGTCAGGATGGAAGCAGATATGAGGAGTGATCTCTTTAGTCATCTTCAAAAGCTCTCATTTTCCTATTATGACAATGTGAAGACAGGCCATATTATGTCCAGGATAACCAATGACCTGAATATGATTACCGAGATTGCGCATCACGCCCCGGAAGACCTGCTTATATCTATAGTTGTCCTTATTACCGCATATACTTTTATGTTTATATTCAGTGTTCAGCTTGCCCTGGTATCTCTTATCCCAATCCCGTTTATGCTGCTCTGGGGATTGAGTCTCGGGAGAAAAATGAAAAAAGGGTTCAGGCGGGTACGGGAAAAAATTGCGGATATCAACTCAACTGTCGAGAATTCTGTACAGGGAATAAGGGAAGTTAAATCTTTCAGCAACGAGCAGGTTGAAGAAGAGAAATTTGAGGTAGTGAACTCTCACTTCCAGCATGCAAAAGAGAAAATGTATGCAATTATGGCTCGTTATCATTCCGGCATGCAGTTTCTGCGGGAGATATACTATTTTACTGTAGTGGCTGGAGGTGCATATCTCATTTATCGCGGATCAATTGAGGTATATGATCTGGTTGCTTTTATTCTCTATGTCGGGATTGTGCTTCCGCCTATAGATCGACTGATAAACTTTACTGAACAACTGCAGCAGGGGACGGCTGCTTTTGAGCGGTTCGTTGAAATAATGCAGATAATCCCGGATATCCAGGATCGTCCCGGTGCCAAAGAGCTGGTTCTTACAAAAGGGAAAATAACTCTGCAGAATGTAACCTTCAGTTATTTTGATGAAACAGGTGATGTCCTGAAAAATATCAATCTTGAAATAGAGCCAGGTAAGAAAACCGCTCTTGTGGGTGAGTCGGGAGCTGGAAAAACAACTCTTGTATCCCTTGTCCCGCGTTTTTATGAACCACGGAAAGGATCCATTATCATTGATGACCAGAATATACAGCAGGTTTCCCAGCGGTCACTGCGTAAGCAGATTGGTATTGTACAGCAGAGTGTTTTCCTGTTTGATGCAACACTGAGGGAAAATATCCTCTATGGAAATCCGGAAGCAACGGATAGGGAAGTTGAGGAGGCGGCAAAAGCCGCAAATATCCATGATTTTATTATGTCCCTGCCGGATGGGTTTGATACCGAGGTGGGGGAGCGGGGAGTAAAACTTTCCGGCGGACAAAAACAGAGAGTTTCCATTGCGAGGGTCTTTTTGAAAAATCCTGGTATCCTGATATTTGATGAGGCGACCTCTTCCCTTGACTCAGAATCTGAGGCACTTATCCAGGATGCATTTGATAAACTGGCAGAAAACAGGACATCAATTATTATTGCACACCGGTTAACAACGGTGCGGAATGCGGATAGGATTTGCGTGATCTTAAACGGCGAAATAGTTGAAGATGGGAATCATGATGCTCTTATGAAGATTGAGGGTCATTATGCACGACTTTATAGGAAAAATCTTATATAAGGATAGTTGGGGTATTTTTATATGATTAAACTACATCTTTATTTAGCTGCAGCATATGTCGGCATACATTTTCTTTTTTCCCTGGTGCTGGGGATAATACCCGGTACAATACTTCGGGGACTGGGAATGAGAAAAATTGCTGAACGTTATATCAAGTTCAGCGGGGAATCATTAGCCAGGGGCATAGTCGTTTCTCTTGGCGGGCATGTAACAATAAAGGGGCTTGAACACATCCCGGAAAATGAGAAAAAGATCTGTATTGTCTCAAACCATAAAAGCCTGGTAGATATACCGCTTGTAGTGGGATATCTACCGATACGAGCAGGATTTATCGCTAAGAAGGAACTACATAAAGTCCCTATTCTCAGAACATGGATGGATATCCTTGGCTGTGTCTATATGGACCGACATGATTTAAGATCCCAGATAAAGGCAATCCTGGATGGGGTAAACGCAATTAAATCCGGAAAACCCCAAATAATATTTCCTGAAGGAACCCGAAGCAGGAAAGAAGCTTTCGGTACATTTAAGTCAGGCAGCATCAAACTTGCAACTAGGTCAAAAGCAGTAATTTTACCGCTAACTATAAATAATACCTCCTTACTTCTTGAGTCCAAGAAACATGTTAAACGGCAGGAAGTGGAAATGATAATTCATGAACCAATATATACCGCGGAATTAAATGAGGCTGAACTCAAAGAACTTCCTGAAAGGGTATTCTCAATAATTAGGCA
>JAGLNY010000018.1 GCA_023139255.1 Spirochaetales bacterium | reverse complement strand
GATTACTGGTAGGAAGTACCAGATTGCTGGTATGTACCGAACGGACTCACATTGTTCCCCAGCATGTTATCCAGTTATTTTCCTCTTTTCTACGAGTTGGCCTGTTATGTATTTATGTAATACACTCTTTATAAATGTTTGATATTTCAATCCCGCCAGCTCTGCCTGCTCTTTTATTTTCTCAAGTTCAAATGGATCTATACGAATATTCATTTTTGTGTTTTTACTTATAAAGTCTTTTGCTGCTGATCTGAATTGATCCTGTTCATCTTTTGAAGGTGCTTTTAATTTGCTTACATCAATTCCTTCAAGACTTTTCATTAGCTCTTTTTCTTCTTCATCTAGATATTCAGGATTATATTTACTCATCTTCTTCTCCTTTTATCAAGTATTTAAATTTTCTGTTCGGATATATTGTCTTCAGAAACCAAGTTTCATTATCTATGACATATGGAACACAATATGCGTAATTGTCAATATTCACCACAAACACTTTTTGATTTGGATATTTTTCTTTGTTTTGATGTTCAAAATTCAGTAAAATTCCATTACTTTCTATTGAATCTATCACATTGTTGAATGACACACCTCGTTCATCAAATAATTGAGTATTTTTCTTTTGATTGAAATCAAACTTCATACTTTTACTATAGTACAATGTGAGTACTTTGTCCAACACATTAGCTTTAATTTTTATATAATTTTTATATAATATTTTCCACGGAAATAATCTTCCACCGGAGTTATTCCTTAACTCATTTGTCAGATTTATGGTACTTATTCATAGTCTTCGATAGTAAACTGGCTTGAAAGTCAAATTCTACTCTTGAAAGTTCTCTTTCTTTTATTATTTGTTACTAAAACCCCAAGTTCTGTAAAATGATAGGATAAAACAAAACCATCTCCGGACTGGACCATGAAGTTCGCAGGCTATCGCCTTTTACACTAGATTCACGATAATTGGGTCATTCCGTGCACGATATCATTTGCGCGTTTCAGTGGGACGATGATCCAGAGAAAGTAGTCTACGGGCAACTCCATCGAACGAAAGCCGACTTCTAAATGAGGTTGCTCCAGCGAGAATATTTGCCGCCGGTGAATGACATTCATTAATGCACCACTAACAAAATGGCGCATGGCATCCTCGAATGAGATATCTCTCACATGCTGCCTTGCAAAGCTTTCAGAACAATCCAGCTTGTCAAACCACCATCTATCGCAAATGGAATGTGCTTTACGCAACATGATCTCCTGCTCAGAGCATGACAACCTAGCTGTGTTATAGAAGATGTCCCGATCCATAAGTTTCCTTAAATGTCTTTGTTCTCGTATAGTATCTATCGCTATCGGTAGCCTAGCAATAGATTGGTTGCATTACGCACTAAGGTAAGTCCTCATAAAATACCATTTTACCCTCAATGGATCAAAATGTATAACGCTTTAACAGTAATTTTTCTTGATTACCATGTGAATCGTGAGTAAATTGTTTCTATGAATATACCTGTATATCCTGAATTTGAACCAATCAATTTTTCACACAAAGAATTTCTACAGCCGCTTCTCCGCACCCTGGATAATGGTATTTCAGAATTCACCTTTGCCAACTTATTCCTTTTCAGGAATCACTATAGATACCGGATTTCGCAACATACCACTGAATCCGGGTATACAATACCCATTATTGACGGGATTACTCCCGGAACTACTGGTAATAATGAGAAAAAATTTGCCATGCTCCCATTCGGGTTCCCCGGACTTGCCCTGATTGAGAAGATTTTGTCACGTTACTGTTATATAAAAGACTTTCCCGAACAGGCTGCTGAACTGCACAGAATACTATTTGAACGAAAAGGGTTCTGTGTTGAACAGGACAGAAATAATTTTGATTATGTCTACAACCGCAGGGAATTGGCGACGCTAAACGGCCGTAAATACCATAAAAAAAGAAACCTGGTAAACGCATTCATCAATAACTACAACTATGAAGAAAAACGCATTGACCCGACAGTTCATAAAGAAGATTTATTCTCCATCCTAAAATCCTGGAAAACAGAAAAAGGGAGTAATGGTGATTATAATGCAGCATATGAGGCAATTGAGAAATTTGAGGAACTCGGGCTGAGAGGTTGTATAACATATACAGATGGGAAACCAAGTGCTTACTCTATGGGAGAAATTATTGCCCACGGTAATATGTTTGCCATCCATTTTGAAAAAGCCGTTGGTAATTATAAGGGAATATATCAGTTCATAAACCGCTCTTTTGCTGAAATGCTGACCGCTTGCATAGAAGTCATAAACAGGGAACAGGATCTGGGTGATGAGGGATTAAGAAAGGCAAAAATGAGCTACCGCCCATCCGGATTTATAAAAAAATACAGGATATCCCATTCGGAATTTTCACCCTGCCCCGATGCAGAAATCGTTCCTGAGGTTATTCCCAGTGAATAATCATCCTGCAAAAGGGTTTACCACGGAGTCCCTACTCATTTTCCTGAGAAAATATTCCCTTCATCAATTCAGCCCCCATCATATCCGGACTCTTCATGCTTTCCAGACCACTGAGAAAATCCTTAAACTCCAGTAGTTTCTCCATCATCATCAACCGTATAAACGGTTCATGTTCAGGGGCAGTATTCAGGATAAGCTTTTCCTGCTCCTGGATAAGAGTAAAGACAATATCGTTCTGCCGCAATTGATAGACGAGTCGATTATGGTCAAGCCGGTGAACATAGAATCCTTCCTGCCTGAACCCCTCTGCAAGGGAACGGCGCATAAATTCAGCAGCACGATATCCCGGAAAGGCAAGTTCTATTGATACTGCACCTTTATCATCTTTTTCCAGAGATTTTCGGTACCCGTTCCCCCCGGTAAAACTCTTTATCAGAAGCGGCGGGGCTGCAATACTTGCAAACAGCATAGTCATAATTGCCACACCAAACATATCCTGACCAATAGCACCGCTTGAAAGCCCAACACCGGCAATAATCAGGGTAACCTCACCACGAGGGAGCATCCCGGCACCAATACGCAGTGCTCCGCGAAAATTAAAACCAACTAATAATGCAGGCAGACCACAGCCGACAAGCTTCCCAATAAAACCTACAACTGCAAAAGCCAAACCAAACCAGATGACCTGTTTCATTGCAGCAAAATTAACCATCATACCCATAACACAGAAAAATACCGGTACAAGAAAGTTATAGACTCCCTGAATACGTTCCCGAATCTCATGAGCAACATCAGTCCTTGAAAAAGAGAGTCCTGCAATATACGCCCCGATAATCATAGCCAGTTCAAACATTTCGGAAATACCAGCAAGGATCAGTGCTATACCAAAGGATATGCCGGCTATAAGGTCCAGGGATCCCAGTAATTTCAGCTTTCTGGTAAACAGCGGTGCAATCAATACACCTAAAACAGTACAAACAAGCCAAAAACCAATCGCCTTTATGGCGACCATTCCAATTTGGTCCCAAGATATACCACTGCCGGCGACAGCTACGGTCAGTCCTACGACAATTGAGAGAAGCACGATGCTGAGCACATCATCCAATACTGCTGCAGCAAGGATTGTGACACCCTCAGGGGAAGACAGCTTTCGTTTCTCACTGAGAATCCTGGCAGTAATACCGACAGACGTAGCGGTGGAAATTATCCCGAGAAACAGGGCTGAGGGATGCATCAGGCTGTCAACTGCAGGGTTCAGCAGCACGGTAATCCCGCTCCCAAGAAAGAAGGAGACAACGATTCCTCCAAGTCCGACAACGGAGCCTTTCCCTGAAAATTTGATAAATGTGGGTAAATCAGTCTCAAGCCCTGAAGTAAAGAGCAGTACGATAGACCCTAATACGGCAAACCCATACAATTCCGGTGATACGGGAACAGTCCCGCCGGACAGAGGAAATAATGGACCGTGAAGTGCCGGGATATTGATTGATCCAAGGAGAAAAGGACCAATTATCATTCCGGCGACCAACTCGCCCAACACCTGCGGCTGTTTAAGGACCCGGAAAAAAAACCACCCGGATATTCGGGCAAAGAGTACTATCAACCCAAGCTGCAGTACCAATATCATCATTTCATGTGCCATAGAAAATTCCTCTTTTTAGTGAATCCAGTACCCTGTATCAGTCTCTGCGGTTACAACCCGAATACAGCCAGTACCTCTTTTGGGGTCTCAGCCTGCAGAAGTCTGGTTCGTGCCTCTTTAGCCTTAATCACCATACTGATTTCAGCCAAAAACTGGACATGCGGTCCTGTTCTATCAACTGCTGATAAAGTCATGATAAATATCCTGCACAACTCCCCGTCAAGAGAATCAAAGTTGATCCCCTCCTTATGGATACCGATACAGGCTATAAGTTCTCTTACAGATTTTGTCTTCGCATGAGGTATGGCAACGCTGAACTGCATGCCGGTTGACATTTTCCGTTCCCGTTCCATCAGGTCAGAAAAAGCAAGATCCCGGTCTGATACTTTTCCGGATTTTATAAGCATATCAAGCAGTTCACCGATTATTTCTTCTTTCGATGTTCCCTTGAGATCTGTAGAAATCACGGATTGTGATAATATATTTTTTAATTTCATAATAGAGCTAAAATATCATTATTGAGCAATGCTTTACAATAACTTAACTGCAAGAAGTAAAATTTTTACAAATACACCTCCCCTTCTCTCCGGTCTCCGGTCTCCGGTCTTCCTCCGTCCCCTTGAAATATTCGGAAAACACCGGTAATCTACACAAACAAGTAAATCAGCTTCATCAAACAAAAAGAGGTTTATATGAAAGGATTGATCGTAGCGGCCGGATACGGCACAAGATTTCTTCCCGCATCAAAAACTATTCCCAAAGAACTTTTTCCACTGATCGATAAACCGGCAATCGCATTTATTATTGATGAGTTTATTGCTTCCGGTATCCGGGATATTGTGCTTATTACATCCCGCAGAAAAAAAAGTCTTGAGGA
>JAGLNY010000179.1 GCA_023139255.1 Spirochaetales bacterium | reverse complement strand
GATAAATCTGGACAAAAGTTCCAATACAGTTTACTGTTTGCCTACAGTATGAATACAGCAATAACGATCAAAGACTTACAATTTAAATATCCCGTTTATAATCAATCCACGAGTCAGGTTTTATTTGACACGCTATCAGCCGTTTTTCAATCCGGGATGGTTCATACCGTTTACGGACGCCCTGAAGCGGGAAAAACGACTTTAGGCCGAATTCTGTCAGGGCTTGTCCCGGCATTTACCGGAGGCAATATTTCCGGTGAGGTGCAGATAGGGAAGGTGGAGGTGCTGGAATCCAGGGGGTACGACCTGACTGAGTATATTGGTATGGTATTCCAGGATCCGGATGAGCAAATTCTTATGCCGCAGGTTGAGGATGAAATTGTATTTCCCCTTGAGTCACTCGGGATGAATCGTCCGCAAATACATGAACGGCTGGAGGAAGAGATAGCTTTCTGGGATCTGGATGAACTCAGAATTGCCAATCCGGCAAATTTATCCGGAGGCGAAAAAAAGAGAGTCCTTCTTGCAGCATTATGCGCAATTAATCCCTCTGTATGGGTACTTGATGAAACGTTTGAAGAACTGGATGAACAATGGCGTGAGACTCTTATCAAGAGAGCTGTAGAATCGGGAAAAACCATAATAATTCTTGCCTCAAAACATATTGAACTTTATAACCTTTATGTTTCGACCTGGAGTATAATTCACGATAAGCAAATCTTTCAGGGAAGTAAGGATCAGGTCCTTAATCTATTAGGGGACAATTGGGAATATAAACAACTGCATCCCTCAATGCCCTATATTTCCCGTTCTGTGTTTGATACACAGGAATCCATTCTTTCAGTGAGAAATCTTACATTTACCTATCCTCAAGGCAATTCTGATTTCACTCTGTTTGTTGACAAGCTCGACATACACAGTGGACGCATAACCGCATTTTACGGACCAAACGGATCAGGTAAAACAACATTAAGCAAACTGCTTTGCGGGTTGCTGACTCCTGATAAGGGAAAAATTTTATTCCCTGATAATGGGCCGAATCATAAACCTGCGACAGCCGGTGCTCTCCAGAAATTTACCGGGTATCTATTCCAGAATCCTGATTACCAGATTTTCCTGCCTACTGTAAAGGATGAACTGATGTACAGCTTGCTGCAGGCAGGAATTAATAAGGATGATGCGCAAAGGCAGGCTGATGCCTGTGCTGAGCTTTTTGGGCTCACGAACCCGAATGAAACTCCCTCAACTATGAGTTACGGTTCACGTAAGAGGTTACAGGCGGCTGTTTGCTATTTGCTGGATAGAGTATGCTGCATTTTTGACGAAGCAGATTCAGGTATACTGATGTCTGAATATATCCGGATTGTTGACCTGTTTGTTAAGCGTGAGGCAAGCCTGATCCTGATTACTCACGATTTTAGGTTAGCAGAAAAACTTGCTGATACAATTGTCGAGTTTCAGGATGGCCGGGCTCAGGAGACTTCGAATGATTGAATCTTCCTATCATCCCGGAAAAAGTTTTGTGCATACTTTTGATTCAAGGGCAAAGATGCTTCTGCTGATTGCTTACACCGTTGTAATGTTTCTGCCCCTGCGAATAGAGATTCTGGCTGCGTATGCCGGAATTATGATAATCCTTGCTTTTCCTGCTGCCGGGTTGCGAAATGCATTTTCACCGTTTAAAATGCTGGCTCCTTTAATTATCCTTATGATTATCCTGACCCCGCCTTTCTATAGGGAGGGGGAGATACTGCTTACCTATAACAACTGGGTTCTTCTGACCGACTCCGGTTTATTACGGACAAGCACTTTGTTATCCAGATTTATCGGGATAACGTTTGTCTTTTTTGTTTTTTTCCGCTCAACACCACTCAACCAGGTTATCCTGACTCTGCGCTGGTACGGTTTATCCATGAAAGCTGCCCTCATCATCAGCATGACATTCAGGTTTATCCCGTATATTACATCCACTTACCACAGAGTATCCGAAGCGCATAAATTACGCGGTAGTTTTCAGTCAGGTACATGGGGAGGGTCCCGCCTTAAAGGGATGATTCCTGTACTCACTTCCGTACTGATCCAGACCATAAAGAGTATACCGGTTATGTCCATGAGCCTGGAACACCGGGGTTTTGGAAGTCATATAAAAAGAACTTCATACCAACGTCTTCGCGGCGGCAGAATCCTCTTTACCCATTTAACATTTTCCGTTATTATAGCGCTCATATTAGTTGCACCGATCTTTATTGTATTATAACGAGGAGAAATGATGAAACAACGTTCAGAATCTGGGCTAGGATCAGGATTAGGCAGCGGAATAACAGTTTCCCCCGCATATAGAATTGTATCAATATCAATACTTACTGCAGTTACGGCAGTTTTTACACTCTTAATACGTATCCCTATTGCACCAACCCGCGGGTATATCAATCTTGGGGATGTGGCAATATATTTTACCGCATTTACATTCGGCCCTATTACGGCGGTTATAACAGCAGGATTAGGTACGGCCATAGCGGATCTTCTTGCAGGATATGCCCAATGGGCTCCGATTTCCCTGTTTATCCACGGGCTTCAAGGCTTTTTTGTCGGCATGATTGTCAGAAAATCAATTGTCAGGCTGCAGCAGCGGCTTGATGCTGATAAGACAGAGGATGAGAAAGGAAAGAAATACCGGATATCATTTCCTGTCATTTTACTGGCCGGTCTCGTTGGTTTGGTAATTATGGTAGGTCTCTACTTCTTAGCCGGGGCAGCCCTGGTCGGGTTTGGTGCTGCGGCTGTTGAAGTTCCGGGTAATATCATTCAATGTATTGTCGGTACTGCAGGAGGTCTTCTGTTAATGAAGACAGTGATGAAAGCATATCCCCCTATAAGGGATATGTTCTTCTAGCATATAAAGTCGTCCTCTGCCCAGGGACGCTTTTTTTATAATTAGAGAGGATGCCCTTATAGAAATGGAATAGAAATTTCATTTCTATTCCATTTCCTCAAGGAGAGCAAGATGAAAGAATTACGCAAGGGATTATCATTTGATGATGTTTTACTTGTACCGGCAAAGTCGGACTTTGTCCCCAAAGATACAGACCTTACCACAAACATTACAAGAAATATTACGATAAACATTCCACTTGTCAGTGCTGCGATGGATACGGTTACAGAGGCACGTCTTGCTGTCGCACTTGCACGTGAGGGCGGGATTGGTATAGTTCATAAAAACCTGACAGTCCAGGAGCAGGCAAGTGAAATCGACAAAGTAAAACGGTCTCAATCAGGGGTTATCACAGCACCAATATCCTTGAAACCCGATAATACCGTACGGGATGCTGTCAGCCTAATGGAACGTTACCATATATCCGGTATTCCCGTTGTTGATGATACAGGAAAACTGGCTGGTATTCTTACTAACAGGGATCTCCGGTTCCATACTGATTTTTCCATGCCGCTTTCCAAGGCAATGACAAAGGATAATCTTATAACTGCAGTCCCTGGTACCAGTCTTGAAGAAGCCAGTAAGCTGCTGCATACGTACAGAATTGAGAAGCTGCCGATTGTAGACTCCCATGGCATTCTTGTAGGGCTGATAACTTTTAAGGATATTATTAAAGCACGGGATTACCCGAACTGCTGTAAGGATGCAACCGGCAGACTTATGGTAGGTGCTGCTTTGAGTTCCGGAGGGGAGTTGGA
>JAGLNY010000178.1 GCA_023139255.1 Spirochaetales bacterium | reverse complement strand
CATGGCCATAATACCATGATAGCCAAAACAGTAAAAATTATAAAAAGTCATTTCCCGGATATTGATATCATTGCCGGGAATATTGTTACTGCCGATGCAGCAGATGCCCTTATTAAAGCAGGGGTGGATGCGCTGAAAGTTGGTGTCGGCCCAGGTTCCATCTGCACAACCCGGGTAGTTGCCGGTGTCGGGGTTCCCCAGTTCACTGCAATTATGGATACAGTAGAATTGGCATCAAAATTCGGTATCCCGGTAATTGCGGACGGAGGGATAAAGTTCAGCGGTGATATTGTGAAAGCAATTGCAGCCGGCGCACATTCAGTTATGATTGGGAATCTTTTTGCGGGTACAGCTGAAAGCCCCGGTGCGGTAATTACTCACATGGGGAGAAATTATAAGGTTCACAGAGGTATGGGCTCCGTCAAAGCAATGCAGAAAGGCAGTAAGGCCCGTTATATGCAGTTTGAGGATGAGGCTGACAAACTGGTCCCTGAAGGAATTGAGGGAAGGGTTCCGTACCGTGGGCCGATTGCTGATTATATTTACCAGTTAGTCGGGGGGCTGCGTTCCGGAATGGGATACTGCGGCTGCAGGAATATTCGGGACCTTCATGAAAAATCTGAATTTATCCAGGTTACCCAGGCGGGGATCATCGAGAGTCACCCCCACGATATTACTATTACTGAGGAACCGCTGAATTATCAGATAACCCGTTAGGAGTCCTATAGATGATACCGCATGAACAGCTCATCATAGTCCTTGATTTTGGGGCCCAATACAGCCAGCTTATTGCACGCCGTGTCCGTGAAACAAATGTATACAGCAGGATACTCCCTTATAATGCATCTGCTGAGGAAATACGGGCATTAAAACCGAAAGGAATTATATTTAGCGGGGGTCCTGCCAGTGTTACAGCTCAGGACTCACCAAGACCGGACCCGGAAATATTCTTCCTGGGAATCCCGGTTTTGGGAATCTGTTACGGCTTGCAGGTGATCTCGGTTATGCATGGCGGCAGCGTGGAACGTCCAGATAAGCGGGAGTACGGGTTTGCAAAACTTTCAATAAGCAAGAAATCTTCTCTGCTGAATGGGATAGACGAAGATTCGCAGGTCTGGATGAGTCATGGTGATTCGGTACATGACCTTCCTGACGGCTTTGTGATATCAGCAGCAACAGATAATTGTCCTGCAGCAGTATTAGAGAACAGCGGTGACAATCTCTATGGGGTGCAGTTTCATCCGGAGGTGGCCCATACTGAGCAGGGAAATATACTGATCCGGAATTTTGTACTCTCAATTTGCGGGTGTTCCCCGGATTGGGATATGGGATCTTTTGTCGACAAGGCTGTCAAGGACATAAGGAAACAGGTTGGGAATAAAACCGTTCTTTGCGGGTTGTCAGGCGGGGTAGATTCCAGTGTTGTTGCTGCCCTGCTGCACAAAGCAATCGGGAATCAGCTGGTCTGCGTTTTTGTAAACAACGGGCTGCTTCGTAAGGGTGAAGCTGACCTTGTTCTGCAGGTATTCCGTGATAATTTTCATATACGCCTGCAGTATGCTGATGCTGAGGATCAATTTCTGGATGCACTGCATGGAATTTCAGAACCTGAGCAGAAGCGGAAAATCATCGGTAAAATATTTATTGATGTATTTGAGAAGGAAGCAAAAGCCGTAGGTGAGGTCGATTTCCTTGCTCAGGGAACACTGTATCCTGATGTGATCGAAAGTATATCTGCAACCGGCGGCCCCTCAGCAACTATAAAGAGTCATCATAATGTAGGAGGGCTTCCGGAGGATCTCAGGTTTGAGCTTATAGAACCGCTGAAAGAGCTGTTTAAAGATGAAGTCCGCCTTCTTGGGAAGGAGTTGGGGCTGCCGGATGAGGTTGTATACCGGCATCCTTTTCCAGGTCCGGGGCTGGGCATACGCTGTATAGGGGAGATCACAAAAGACCGGCTTGATACTCTTCGTGAAGTTGATGCTATTTTTATTGATGAGATT
>JAGLNY010000177.1 GCA_023139255.1 Spirochaetales bacterium | reverse complement strand
GCACAAAATATTGTGTATCCTGTTATTGTCCTGTTATTAAAGACTAAAAACACGCCTAACGTTGTTCAGGTCTGCCCCGATAATAGGTGATCATCTCCTGTGGCGAAATTTCCCTGTCCCAATAGTACATATCGGACACAAATTCACCTGCACTCATATTAAGGACACTCTCAGTACCGAAAGGGCTGTCTGGTGAAGCAAGTGAACCGGCAACAAAATAGAGATACCCATCAGATCTGTCGCTATAGAGTATCGCATTACCCTCACCATCAACAGTAAAGCCGATAAAAGTATCCCGTCCGGATTGAGGGACCAGGGAATAAAAATCTATCGGATCGCTGCCCCATGCAGCAGTTACCCCTAAAGACCTGTTCTGGTCAGAGTCCCTGTCATCATAGGTAATAGTTCCATCTCTATCTCCCCATCGCCCCCCGATCCCGGTCCAGAATTCGTAATCAGTAAAGATCCCAAATTTGAACTCCTCAGGTTCCTGATCCAGCGGCACTGAAAAAATGGGATGTTGGAACCGGAACACATCATACCATGGATGGTTATATTCCATGATTACCGTAAACCCATCAGCATCAAACTTTACCGGGAGCATTTCCCCTTCATCCAAAGCTTCAGGCAAAGGAGTCGGATACTGCTGAAAGTTCCGAGGTTTTACCAAAAACTGCGCTGTTCCATCCAGCTTGCCGTCTTGCTTCATCTTCTCTGTATCCAACCCAAAATGCTGCAAAACCGTTACTGCCAGATCATAGTTGTGCGGCACACCGATCAGCTCCCCTGGTGTCAGGTTCTTTGCGGTATGCATGAACCAGATTGACATACACCCGGCATTATAGTAGCCATGTGATGTACCGAACCCGCCATGGTCTGTTGTGAAAACAAATTGCCACTCTTCATAGGCAAAATCCGGACGACGGCTGATTATCTCCATACAGGATTTTATGTACTCATCACAGATTCTTATCATCTCAAGATAGTTTGTACTATAGGGGTAAAACCCGACAGGACCTAAAATATCCAGCTCAAATCCATGCCCCCCGGCATCAGGAGAATCGTAGAAGAGAAATAGTGCATCAATATCACCGCCGGTCCATTCCGTACCATCAGAGCCAGGGATGATTGCCGGTTCACCACTTAACATACTCTTTGCATATTCGGTAATTAACTCATCTTCCACAATGGAGCTTCTTCCATACCCGCCCTTCCCTTTACGTTGATAATCCGACGACTGAATCATGGTGTAATCTGCCCACCAGCTGACAAGGAAGGCTGTCTTTATTTCAGGATTTTCCTGTTCCAGAATATCCAGATAATGCGGATACGACTCAATATCAGCAGCGTCTTCCTTATACATAACGTTGGTGAAAACCCCGTGCTTTTTTGCGGTTACGCCGGTCATGATTGATGCGTGGTTGGCACCGCTGTTCGGGTGTGCATCCGGGTCCGTTCTGGCTTTCAAAGAATAGGCTGTACCATAATCCTCCTGCCAAAGATCCTGCATGAGCTGTTCAAGATGCTCTGCGCCGGAATTCAGGAGTGCATCGGCACGAACCCCGTCCAGAATTACAACCAGAGATTTCTTTTTATACACAGAGAGGGAAATTTCTATTTTCTCCCGGGACTCGCCGTATATCCCTGTCAGTACATATTTTCCCGCTGCATCCGGGGTAAAAAAAGTTGTATTTGAATATACAGGAGAACCAGCGGAATCTTTGTGAAAGGAATTCTCATCTGCTTCGCTGAAAAAAGGCCGGTTGGTCACCTGCCAGGAAACTTCATCCCCGAAAACCTCTGAATCATGAAAATCAATCAACAAACTGGCTTTCTCTATGCCAATATGCATTTCGGCCTCAATTACATTCAGGTTATCTGCAGGTACTAAGACAGATACATCCACAGCCTTAACTGAGGGGAAAGGGAGACATATGGATACTGCTATTACTAACAAGCCAATCTTTTTCATGCATACCTCCCCAAAAAAGCATAATCTATGTGAGTCTTGATGTCCACAAGAAAACGCAAAATTAAAGAGAAGAAATTGGGGATTCTGTTTAATCCCTCTACGATTTTCTCGTTGCCTGACCCCGCTCGTGCGTATTGAACACTGTTTTCCCTTTCCCGCGTAACCCAACGAGTCCTGTCTGACCGCATCCATACACAGCAAGCGCAGCACCGTCCAGGTCAGGATTTACATACCGCATGAAAAACGTCTGTAGATCAGCCCGCATGGACTTGATACACTCTGACATACTTGTATCTTCGACAAGATTCCGGTTTTCACCGGGATCATCGTCCAGGTTATACAATTCATGAGGCCCAAATGGGTAACGGTGAATATATTTCCAGTGTTGGTCACGAATCATCCGGACCGGACCGTACTCATCATATACGATGACATTTTTCCGTCCAGGCATTGACTCACCCCGCAAAAGCGGGGCAAAACTCCTGCCGGGAAGCTCATTCGCTTCAGGGTTTTCGATATCAAGATAGTCGAGTAGTGTCGGCATCCAGTCGTAATGGCTGTATAACCCGGATTCAACATGATCTTCGGGCAACGTACCCGGCATCGAAAGGATTGCCGGTACCTTTACCGATTCATCATACATGTTCTGTGGGAAAGTTCCGTTTCCTTTACCAAAAATACCGTGGTGTCCCATGTTCATACCATTGTCACTTACAAAGAATACAAGGGTATTCTTACGGATTTCGAGTTCATCCAGTTTATCGAGTATCCGTCCGACATTTCGGTCCATCTCACTCACCGCCGCATAATATCCTATAAGGTTTTGACGCCGGCTCGCTTCGGATCCATCCCAGTTGAAAGTACAACGATACCAGGGATGCATGGGGACATCCGGTGTCGAGGTAAAGGGACAGTCTGCATACCGTTCCACAGCACTCTCAGGATGTTCAGAAGCTTCCCACGGAGAATGAGGGGCTGTGTAGTGCACTTCGCAAAGAAACGGTTTATCACCTTTCCCACGCTCATTCAGGAACGAAAGAGCATCGTCAGTAATGACGTCAGTGATATAGTCTTCTTCTGTCCTGGTTTCACCGTCCTGAATCATCGGGGCACCATAATAGTGACCTGCCCCGGTCTGATGAACATACCAGTGATTAAATCCTTTCTGAGTATGAGCACTGTCGCCGAGATGCCACTTTCCACTCAGCCCGCATATGTAGCCCGAATCTGCAAGTAGTTCGGAATATCCGGTAATTCCTTCCAGGTATTCGATAGTGCAGTTATCGCTGCCGTACGCCCCGGATTGAAGCTCCTCGGCATTCCCCGCTGCCAGCCAATCGTGTACCCCATGCTGTGACGGCAATCTGCCTGTCAGCAGACTTGCGCGTGCCGGACTGCACACGGGAGAACAGCAGAAAAAGTTATCAAACCGGATGCCGGAAGCCGCCAGCCGGTCGAGATTTGGTGTATGTATTTCGGAATTACCGACGCAGCCCATTGCCCACGGACCCTGATCATCAGTCAGGATAAGTACGATATTGGGGCGGTTATTTATCAGGTCTGTTTGCATAGATTTCATCAAGCTCTCCTGTTCGTAACTGTCTTAACAACTCTTTCACCGCATCATTGCCATGTACTGATGCCCATACACCCCATCTATAAAACAGTAATCCCCGCCAAAGGCTGAAATCTTATTCAGGGGAACGGTATCGATCCACTCAAGAAGACTGTTTATTGATGCATTGGGTGATATAATATGCGCCCAGCACATATCAATAAACACGTTAGGGAAGTTTTTGGCCAGGACGGTAAGCTCGTTCTGGCTGGGATACCCGATGTGAAATATATCAAATGTGACATCAGGATATTCCAAGAACAGATTCGAGAGCAGTTCCGGATTAGAATTCGATAATATGTTCCCGCTTCCTTCATGGATTCCGGTGCGAATCTGCATTACCAGTCTCTTTCTATTGGCAATATCAAGGATGAAATAAAACATATAATCCTAAAATGCTTTCCCGGTAAATACAGGGTTTATCCACTCATCATGGTAATGTTTCGTCCGGTTTTTGTCAATATTTTAGTGTTCACAAGAGTGGAGAAAATCTCCGGGAAGCCGAAAAGTAAGCAACTCCTGCTATTTGACATCTAAGCGTTGTGGTGTTATGATGTTTTAGAGGAGATGTTATGACAACATTATTAAAACGTTCTACAATTTATCTTGACCCTGTCCTTCACCATGCATTACGAGTCAAGGCCCTTGAAACCTCCCGTTCAATGTCTGAAATAATAAATGAGGCTGTAAAAGAGTCTCTTGCAGAGGATGCCGATGATCTCGCTGTTTTTGCAGAAAGGGCTAATGAACCTCTGATCAGCTATGAACAGATGGTCAAGGGACTTAAGAAAGATGGCCGCATATAAATTTTCTTTCAAAAAATCGATTTGGGAAGATTTTGAGGCAATCCCTAATATTGATTTAAAAAAGATACTTGAACGCATCAAATCACTTGGTGAGAATCCGCGCCAACCGGGTTGCAAAAAATTAACTGGTCAAGAAAAGTATCGTTTAAGACAGGGACGATATCGTATCCTCTACTCCATACAAGATGAAGAATATTCTGTTTGGATAGTAAAAGTTGATCATCGGAAAAATGAAAGGTTTATGCAAAGATAATGAAAAAAACAGTACTGCTTCTCCTGTATTGTATTGTAATGATATCAACTCAGGTTCCCCTGTTTTCCGAACCCCTCACAGTGCTGGGAATCCAGTACAAACTGGAGATAGATAATTATCAGGATATCGGGACTTTTTCTGATTCTCTTCATGAACTTTTTGAGGAGTATCTTCCCCAGGAACGCCCGCTGTTGGTGGTATTCCCGGAATATACAAGTGTACCGTTATCGCTGATCCCTGAGTCCGGAAAATTTGGCGAATACGATAGTTTTCATTCAGCTTTCCAAAAAATCTACTCCACACTTGATCCGGATCTTAACTCATTATTTTCCAGACGTGCATCTTATGTGGAAAAAATGATGGATCAAGTCTGGGGATCACTTGCGTTGTCCTATGGAGTCTACCTTGGTGCGGGAACAGTTTTCACCCTGGACAAGACAGGGGGCTTGAAAAACCGTATGTATATATATGGACCGGACGGCAATCGTATCTACCAACAGGACAAGGTTTTTCTTACACCATTTGAGGAATCAGTATTAAACCTCCAATCTGGAAAAATCAGGGATGCCCCGGGTTTTGAACTCGGAGGAAAAAAAATTGTATTCACAATTTGCAGAGACAGTTTTTTCGAACAGTGGAATGACATTCATGGTGAGAGTACATTGTGGATAGACATAAAAGCTAACGGGGTTTCCTTTGATGCTGAGCAGAGAGAAATTTTTCACAATGCACTTCCCGAGAGAATTCGGCAGACCGGTGTACCTTACGGCATGACTCTTTGCCTGACCGGCTCTTTTTTCGACCTGTTCTGGGAGGGGGAATCATCTTTGATCGGTAAAACAGACAATGACGTATTATTGCTGCAAAGAACCGATAACTGGATTGATAACGGTGTAATCCGGTTAAATCTCGACTGACCGGATCCGGTTGCGAACAGGTTGATTCAGAGTTTGACAATATCAAAACTCGTTGATGAAGGGCTGCTTATCCGAAAAAGAGCCCATGGAATCAGTATTGTCAATGACGCTTCGAAAATAATCAGCGAGACGACGAACGGCCTCAGTTTCACAGAAGCTGTCATCAAACAGGGGTTTAAAATATTAAAAGCTGAAGTCCAAAAAACCCCCTGAGGAAGTCCGTGAAGCACTATCACTAACAAAGGATGATGAGGTTTTCTTCAGAAGCAAAAGTGTGCACTAGACCGTATTAGGATTTCCCCCGTTTAGTTTTGCAAGTGTTAACCTGGTTTTCCTAAGGACATCAATATGGTATGGACAAATTATGGATTCTGCATCTTCTAAAAGTGTATGTTCATCCCAGTTTCGCTCTTTAAAAATAGAAACTGCTTTTTCTTTTGATGCAAACCAGGCGGACAACCGTAAACGCAGGGCATAATCGGCTGGATCATGCTCAAGATAATCAATCATCTGTCGATCGGCATACCCCTCAAGTCTGAAAAGCTCCATTAAATCATTGCTGCATTTTCCACATTGGCGGCAAACATATTTCCCAAGTTCCGGAGCCTGAACAAGAAGATTATCCCGTTCCTCCGGAGTCATGGGACCCTGACATATTGCCTCAACTGCCTCGGTCACATGACGGGTCGAGTTCATTCCGCATACTAATACTTCGGGTTCATAACTCAATGCATAACGCATTGCCTGCTTTGGGGAACGGTAGAGAAACCCATCACCTAAAGGTTTCATTGCAGTAATACCGATGCCCTTTTCACGGGCAAAGGGAAATATCTCCTCACGAATTTCTGGTAAATACATATCTTCAAGATAATTACACCATATCAGGATCAGGTCTATCGGCAAAGCATTCATCCCCTCAATGTACATTGGAAGGCTATGGCTGCTGAGGCCAATACCGCCGATCAACCCCTCTTCTTTGGCCTTCAGCATCCCTTCCAGCGCACCTTTTGGAGCGAGAATTTTGTTCAGTTTGTCCCTGTCGGGTAACCCATGAAAATAGTAAAACTCTATGTGATCGGTTTTAAGATTGGTTAGTGTTGCCTCAATATCACGCCGTAAATCATCCGCATTATCAGCGCCGCTTTTACTGCAGAGGATGAATTGCTCCCTTCTCCCAGCTAAAACTTTACCAAGCTTTTTCTCGGAAGCCCCATTTCCATATCCCCTTGCAGTCTCTATATAATTACCACCATATTCCTGAAAAGTATCCACAACCTTTCCTACAATTTCAGTAGAAATTTCTACTTGATGAAATCCTCCCAAGGCAAGCCGGCTGACATTCCGGCCTGTGTGTCCAAGTTCAATTTTGGGCAGCTGCATTTTTTCTGTTCCCATATCGTTTCTCCAATTTAGTTCAAGCTCATACTGCAAACTCTAAAAATCGGGCATGAAGTCTAAAGTCATATTACACCAAAGAGCCATAATAAGAAGGCGGGCGGGTGTAACGGCATTTCAGGGCAGTTCCTACCAATGAGCGAAGTAAGATATCCCTGCTCTATGCTGATCTTTTATAATTCAGGCTGGCTGACAACATCCTTTAACCTTAATACTGTGTTAAAAATCAGCTCATCTCAAACCCGCCGTCAACGTTTAACGTCTGCCCTGTAATATAATCCGCATCAGTGGAGCAGAAAAAAGCCACAACACCGGCAATTTCCTCAGGCGAACCAGTCCGTTTAAGCGGAATACGTTCCACAAAACTGCTCATAGCCTGTCCCTCTTCTGAACCATCGATCTGTGCCTTCTCACGTTCCAGCTGATCCCACATCCGTGTCGGTACAATTCCCGGACATACGGCGTTTACATTGATCTTGTAGGGCGCAAGAGCCAGGGCTGCCGACTGGGTTATACTAATGACAGCGGCTTTGCTGGCCGCATAGTGAATATGCAAACTCCGTCCACGCCGCCCTGATATAGAAGAGATGTTCACTATTTTCCCTGGCCGGCCGGTCTCCCTCGCCTGCTTAGTCATCTGAATCCCAACAGCCTGCATGCAGAAGGTCATGCCTTTGAGATTGATATCGAGTATCCAATCCCACTCCTCTTCTGTAAGTTCCAACATCTTTTTGTACTGAACAACACCCGCGGCACTCACCAGAATATCGATGTGTTTAAAATGATCAACAACATGCCCAATCATCGGTTTAATAGATGGGATATCGGAAAGATCAATGCCAAAGGAGAGAGCACGACCGCCTTTCTCTTCAATCTCTTTAACAGCGGCGGCTGCTTTCGTTTCATCCACATCAACGACAGCTATATCGGCACCCTCAGAAGCCAGACGCATTGCAACAGCCTTTCCGATGCCCTGTGCACCTCCGGTTACCAGCGCAACTTTACCAATCAATTTCTTTTCCATTACTATTCACTCCCTCAATTTAAATCCAGAATTTATTGTCCCAGCACATCCTCGGCAACCTCTCCAAGCAGGATTTCGGCTCTGCGCCGATACTCTACATGAAAATCTTCGGATAATGTATAAAAAAGCTCCCTATGCTTAAACTGACCCGAACCATCACGCAAACCAACCGGGGCGAAATGATAGTAGTGAAAAAGCCGGTCATTGGGTGATGGTTCGACAGCACTATCGATTTCCTTTAAACAGTTGGCGGCGAAATCCGACCCTGCCAGAGCTTTATCCTCTACATAAGTCTTCACAGCATCCCACCATTCGCGGAACTTTCCAGACTCAGTCTCGTGCATAACCTCTGCAAAAAGCATCTGCAGTACCGGGGAGATCTTGAAATGTATACTGCCGTTAGTCGCCCGTCCGAAAACCCGTCGAGTCTCCCGTGAAAGGTCGTCCCCGGAGTGGCAATCGAGCATAAGACCCTGTTCTTCGGCAATCTGGTGCAGGCTCCGTACTCGACGTTCAAGCCCCTCGAGTCCATCAGGGCATCGGTAATCAACCCCTTTCTCAACCCCGAAATTGGGCGCAATATGAGTAAGTCGAATCTGGCGCCGACGTACTTCGAGAATGAGAAAAATGAGCTCGGTCTCCCGTGTAATAGAATCACAGGTCTGCACCTCGGGTGGATTTTCGTCGATACTTAATTCCAGATCAAATAGTTCGGTTCCTTTCACCCGGGTTACGTAGGCAAACAACTCCTCTATGGCCTGCAGTGCATGACTGTGCTTCCCTACCAGACAGCCGATCTCCGTCTCCGTAGGATTATATTCTGTGGTACCGAAGCGCTGTTTTGTTCCATGGTAATCCAGAACAGCCTTACGATCTTCCGAATCGAGCCTGGTTTCCAGATATTCCGTGGACAGGTTTCGACGGCTCAACGCACTATAATCTAGAATATCCGATACGTCTAAAGTGTAAAAAGAGTAGCGGCGGGCTGCGTCTATAACTCGTTTGGCACGATCGAGTCCACCGGGTCCTCTTTTCACCTGAATATGGTCGGCATCGGCACCGTAAACCGGTGTAGTCTCACTCTTAATAGCTTCCATAACACCTGCGGTCCAGAGTCCTTCAAAAGTACTCCCGGTGTGCCCTTCCTCAATTGCCCCGAAGCTGAAAAGATGGTTAGTATGAGCGGGACGGCCCGCAAGCACGTCTTCGAGCAGACTGAGCTCACGAACTGAGTTTTGGATGGCATTGGCGGCAAATCCTTTCATAGCCGGCCAGATTGCCGGCCAAACCGACGTTGTCATCCGGACACCGATTCCCAGGCGCGGGGTATTCCCGAGAGCCCTGGGACCTTTTTCGGGCATGATATGGCTGCAGAAACGGTGAATCACCTCGCTGTCAGCAGGATAGGCACAAACTGAATCTCCATCATTAAGCTGCAGAACTCCCAGTGGTTTTCCCAGTGGCGATTTGGTCTCCCCATTCCCGATACTGACGAATACGTGCTGCCAGTCACCCAGAACTGCTGCAAGGTATCTCACCCCATGCCAGATGCAGAGAGAACCTTGTGCAGGAGAAATCCCGATGCCATTCCCGACACTGGATGGGAGAGATTTTCCTTCATGGGCTGTTTGTTTGACATCAGTCCAGAACGCTCTACCCGCTTCACGAATGGTTTTCCATGCACTCTCTCTGTCCCAGGTAACCGTATCGAGTATTGCCGGATTGGTACGGGGATCTATTGACAGTGCCCTGAATCTCATCTTCCCCATATCTTCCCCCTCATTTTTCAATGCCCCGAAGAGTCCGCTCCCTTCCTTTTTCCAAATGATTTTTCATAGCATCCCCGGATTTTTCCCTGTCATGAAGACGCAGGGCATTGAGAATCGCACGATGCTCTTTGAAAGTTTCAGCTTCGACCTGTTCTGCCAACTCCGGATAGTCAAGCACCCAATGCCTCATACAACGTACCTGTTCACGGAATTCCGATAATAAATTCTGAAGCCGAATATTATTGGTACCTTTGGAGATCAGGTTGTGGAACCGAAGGTCAAGCAGCGAAAATCGATCAGGGGTGGATGAACCGACACACTCTTTAACCTTTTCACACGTTTCTGCAAGCCTCTGCAGATCTCCCTTGCTGATACTCAACGCTGCCTGCTGAACCGCAAGAACTTCCAGGGCCAGACGTATCTCATAGATCTCCTCAACATCCTTCCGCGTAAACTTACGGACCATGTATTGATTCCCGTTGTATACGACAAGCCCACCAGTGGTAAGTTGATGCAGTCCCTCTCGCACCGGCGTCCGGCTTACCCCGATTTTTTCGGCCAGCACATCGACTATCAGCCGGGTTCCGGGTTTAATCTCCCGGGAAAGTATCTGCTTCCGTATGATTTCCGCCGCCTGTTCACTCAAGCTTCGTTTTTCAATTGTCTCCATGTTTTTCACCTGCCAGGTTGATGGTATCCGCCGCAAATCGTTCAACATTTTCCATTGCCTCAGTAAAACCCGCGGCAGTCGCCTGAAGCGCCGGATGGTTTATAAAATTCTCAGGTTTTATACCCCGCTCGTTGTACGCTTCGACAAAATAGGGGATACGTAAAAGTTTCTCCATCACCTCCCTGGGGATGGGTTCTTCGATCCGGGATTCTATCGGGATGTCTTTGTAGGTTGAGATGAATGCTTCGAAGATGTTCGGGAATATAGTTAAAACGGCATCAGCACCCGCCAGCTTTTCGAGATGCCATATACACTGAACCCCTTCGATTGTCGGCCCGAGACGCATAGAGGCTGCCATCAGCTTGCTCGCATACCCGCGTTTTTTGTACAACATGTGGGCTTTTCGAAAAATGGCTATCCCCGCCCAGCGCAGGTCCGCTTCGGTTATCTCGATTCCCAAAGAATTTGCCTGATTCTTTAATTGCGGTGCATCCTCAAAGCGGCCAAGCATCATTACCGCACAACAGCGCCACCTGGAAAGGTCGGTTCCTTGTTTACGTGCCGTTTTGAGTCCCTTCTCAACAGCCTCGCCGACTGCAATAAGCTGTGAAAGAGTAAATCCTAACGTAACGGTTGTGGGAATCCCTTCGCTGGCAAGTATGCGGACACCATCAATTCCTTCCTTTGTGGCCGGCATTTTTATCATTATATTCGGCCGGGCAGAGTGGATCCTGCGCGCCTGCAGCAGCATAGTTTCCGTATCGGTCAGATTCCTGGGATCGACCTGGCAGCATATTTGTCCCCATCGCTTGTTAGATCCCAAAAAAATCGGTTCGAGCATATCGGCCCCCAGTACTGCCGGCTGGATATAGAGTCGCCACATTGCCTCCTGCACATCCAAACCGGGGGTTGCATCAAGCTGATTTTTCAGCCATTTTGCCCACCGCTCCGGATCCTCTTCGATAGCCTGCCAGACCAGCGGCTGATTAGTTGTACATCCCTGCAGCAGGCTCTCCTCCTGGAATATACCATCATCACTATCATCATCTGCATCGCTAACCTGAAAGAGCCCAGTGTCTTTGAACTCTTTACCGGGTCCTTTCGTCCATGCATCATACACAAGCGGTGAAGAATCCCACCAGAGCTCAAGCCCCGGATTGGTGGCTGCTAATTTACGGACAGCATTATTATCATCCGGCATATTTTTCCTCCATGCTCGATTGTCTCAGATTTTATTTTTTATAAATCTATTATATTTTCTCTTCCGTATACCGTATACGGTATGTTATACTATCCCCGCTTTCAAGCTCTGTCAAGAGTGCATAAACAAGTATACAATAACCCAAGTTTGGCAACCCGCTAAGTCATGACCTCCGGCAGAGTCGGAGGCTTGATATCCGCCCTAAAAGGGCATGGTACTGGCTGCAGCTAAAGCTGCGGTTCACAGTGCATCGTTTTCTTGCTACCCCTAAAGGGGTTTACTTATCATCGGCACCTATTTTGTCGGAATCTTCCTGATTACGGATATAATTTTTTATCACCTCTTCATTCAGTCCTACGGTGCTCATAATATCCTCGTGCCCAGAATGTTCGTTCCCGTCCTACGCGGCGCCTCCATTCCGGGTGACGATCAAACGGCATCAGCGCACTTTTACCTTTCGGATACCCCATTATTTCTATCTTTTTCTTCTCTAATAAACTTCTCAATATATCTTTCAGCTCTGTCCGGCATTCTCCATACAATACTTTTCGCCGATATTTTGGAATCCACACAATGTGGTAGGTGCAATCCCAATTTTCTGGAATATCCAGTAATTCCCTCGTGTGATTTCCGGGACTTTAAAGAACCTTGCCAAAAATACAAAACATCAATACATTGTAGGCATGAGTCTAACGATACTTGCATTAGGGGAAATAGTAGGCAAGCCAGGAATATATGCCGCAAAAAACGGCATTAAAACTATTAAGGCAGAAAAAGAGATCGATTTTATTATTGCATGCGGTGAAGGTGCAACCGGTGGTTTCGGGATTGGGAAGAATCATTCCCTGACCCTCCGTAAATTCGGGATCGATGTGATAACTACCGGAGAAAAAACTTACTTTAAAAAAGATATGGTTGAGCACATCAAGCATGCTCCCTATATCATACGGCCGGCAAACTATCCACCCGGAAATCCCGGGAGAGGATGGAGAATCTTTGACGTAGGAGAGAAAAAAATCGGGGTAATCACTCTCCTGGGTCAGGCTGGATTCCAGAGAGTCCATCTCAGCAACCCATTTACATTTCTTCCCTCCCTGGTGGAAAAAATCCGGGAAATAACCCCC
>JAGLNY010000176.1 GCA_023139255.1 Spirochaetales bacterium | reverse complement strand
TTCTTCAGATTCAACAGATCCAGTAGAATACAGATGAGGAGAAGATGGAATAAAACAGCCTGGAGGATTTTCTGTTTGAAAATAAGCCGCTTTATCATGATTCCAAGTTTGCCAGCTACCATTTCCTTTTTTACGCATTGTCTGTGTTTCAACTTGTAACTTATAATAATGCATAGGATCAAGAATGGCCCCAAGATGCTCACCCCATGTTTTTTCAACGGTATTTTTCTTATACTTGGCAGTTAATTTCTTAAATTCAAAAGCCTCGACTTCCTCCATTGATGCCGAGCATATTTTCAGCAATTTAAAATTACCATATAAAACTATGGCACTAATGTGTTTTTGTTGAAACTTATAACTTTCATCCAAATAATCACCATTACTCTCTATTGAATCTATTATCTCTTGGTTACGGTTGATGATATATATAGAACCTGTCCATTTTTGTAAAAAGAAAAGACTCACAAATCCCCTCTCCTCCGGGGAGATAATAAGAAGTGGACCTTTGTGTTTAGTATTCATACTATCTAGCTTATCAATTATTGGTAAAATCTGAATTTTAAAGAAATCCTGATTTTCCTTTTTGACATATAAATCGGACAAACATAAGTATGTCTCCGTGACTTTTTCATTTTTAATTAAAATCTTATAATGAGCACAGAAAAATGTCAGATCTTCATGAAACAAAACTGGGGCATATTCCGATTCATTTAGTAATCGAAAGTCAGTACAGGTCATCTCAAGCTGAGTTTTTTGATGGCATGGATAAGATTCATGTCTCAAATCCATAAGTTGATATATCATTGAGTAATTATTATCAATATCTCTGGTTATATCAAATGGAGTATTAGCCCATAACATTAATTTTGTATTGGACGGTTTGAATGTTGCTTTTTCGGCACTGGATGCACCGGGGCTAACCAGCCATTCACCATAAAAATTCTCTTCATTAAAGTTTCCATTAATATTTTTTTCAGATACTGTCGTCCAGACAGATGGTTCAATTTTTGATTTCTTACTCAATTTTACTTTTACTAATTTATATTTGTATTTATATTTATCCACAGTCTCTGGTTCCGGATTATTTATATCCGAACCACCCATTAAAATACTATCCTCAACAGCTTTTGCAAAATTGATCACAGGTCTTGCATCAAGAGGAACTACAGGAGATTGCTCTATGGTCGAATCCCCTAACATCCATTTCTCACTGACTTTAAGATGCTCCACTCCTAAATCGGCTATCGCAATGGGAATGGGAGGTGCAGCATTATTTTTCCATTCAAGTTTGATAGTAGCTTTCGGATCCGGCAAGGGCCAGGGCAAATTCAATTTTACTTTAAATTCACCTCCCAAATACCAGGGATTTGGTGTTGTGCAGGCAAGATGAGTATATACAGATAATCCTATTCCCTTACCGAATGCTGTTAATTTTACTTCACCGGACATTGTTATAGAAGCC
The DNA here is from genome assembly GCA_023139255.1 of Spirochaetales bacterium. Lineage (GTDB taxonomy): Bacteria > Spirochaetota > Spirochaetia > JABMQR01 > JABMQR01 > JABMQR01. Next base: position 5,266 of record JAGLNY010000176.1, on the reverse strand, counting down.
CATGCCTGGACTGGTTCAAAACTCATCCCCAGAATACTCTGAAGCCAGGCAGAAACCTTTACACGCAAGGGCCCAAATTTCCAGTTCTTCTTGAAACCAGCCCAGACACCCATCTCAAATTTATTTGAATCAATCATCAGATAGGTATTTGCATCTAATAGTTTCAGTATTCTGGCTTTTATCCTTTTTGATTCAGGACTTTTTTGACCCAAATAAAGATGCCAGTCGTTGGGATTATTGAAATTGAAGAATACTTCTGTCCCGCCAGAAACAGAAATGACACTACCGTCATCTTTGTATTTGTATTGAGCAGCACAATTAAACAATAAGGTTCCCGCCCTGCCATCAATGACAGCCAGCATTCTCAAGAATGGATCATCATTCAACTGACTGCGGTCTTTCAGAAAATTACCTTTCCCTTCTATCAGAATCACTGGACCAGGAATAAGAACAATAAGTAGAACAGATCCGCTGAAAGTATAACCGTTGTCTGAAGCTGTTCCCAACACAAGTCCAGCACCAAATGCATAATTATCTTTCTCATAAGTCCATTTTTCTACATCAGTGATACCAACAGGATGTTTTAGATAAAAACCGTCACTACCGTCATCATTTTCAAACCAGTTTTCTGTATCCAGCTTATTGGGTTTGACATTAACACCACCTAATCCTTTGAAACCAAACAAAGCAGCTCCTGTAGCACCTAATGGTATACCTACAGGTAGATCTACAGCAACAAACATATAAAAAAAGTTAAATTTGGGAGAATCAAGCTTTTTACCGGCAATAAACTGTCCATCCAGACTCATACCGTTTAGAGCATGAAAAACGATTTTTATTCCACCTTTGAATCCTTTTACTGCAGGTTCGTCAATGAAAAAGACTTTACCATTAAAAGATAAAATATCCTCTATTTCAAATGCTACGGAAATACCGCCGATTTCCATACGAAAACGATTATCTGCAGTCCAGATTAGTTTTAATCCTTCAACACCACCTCTCATCGGAATTGCATCTACTATGGTGACGGCACCGGAAAGACCTATCCACTTTGAACCGTCATCTTCTTTGCCAAATCCGATTTTAGTTAATTCCAGGACAAAGCCATTAAAATCAAGAGATGCCTGTTTTGGAATTTCTATCCATCCGCCATCAATTTTTACATTTCCGTCAGAATCGATAGTAAGAGCTTTTATATCCACTTCAGGCCAGTCCAGATTGCCTATAAGAGGTTTTATTTTACCGCCCAGTGTTATAGAAAAAAGATTATCCTGATAAGCAAATCCAATATTCAATAAAGAGAGTTCTAAAAGATCAGCTTTTGTCAATTTAATAAGACTTCCATCATCAGAAGATGATATATTAACTGCAAAATCACCATCATTTGCCAGGCAGATTTCAACATCAATGGGACCATCAAAAAATGGAAGGATCATTGTTCCATGAAGTGAAGACTCTACAAAACTATTCTGTATAAACTCCAGTGAAATACTTTTAAGACCGAATGGAATACCGCATATATTTCCGGCACCGTTTCCAGAAAAAGACTTTCCATCAGAACTGAGTTGAGGAGTCCAGTTGCCGGCTACTTTCCCATAGAATCCACCGTTGCCGATGAATAAATCATCAAGATGTATATCTGAAGGAAGTGCAACTGAGATATCTTTTGGAAGGTGTATTGTTGCATCATCAATGAAAATCCCTCTGGAAGTTGGAGGAAGGCTAAATATGGAATCAGCCGCTTCTTGTGAAAACACAAAGGAAATATTATTTGCTTCAATAATAACTCCACTCTCACCTACCATAACTGGAGGCAAAGAGAATGAAGGCGTGTTATCACCAGAATCAATCGAAAATCCTGCATTACTGTTGATTTTCAGAGTGATGTCTCCCAAATCAATCTGGTATGAACTCACCTCACCTGATTCTTCATCGCGAATTATCTCAAAAGATTGACCATCTTCACTTAGCTTTACAGGATTGAGCAATGATGAGGAAAAACGTAAAGAAATCAATGTAGTAACTGCAATCTCAAAGGGATCAGAGAAATTTACAACAATACCAAACCTGGTGACATTATTCCCTCCAATAACAATTCCAAGACAATCAATTGCTGGTAATCCTAAAATAGTCTCACTAATACAAAGCATGTCTAACTCTATTACTCTTCCAGCAATCCTGAAGTCCTCTACTCCAATATTATCCAATGGATTTGATTCCCCATCTTCTAAAGCTGAGAATAAATCCTCGGGTAAAGGAACAATGTCGCGAATAGGTAAAAACTTTAACATATTTTAGTCCGGTGAGTCATTGACATATTTAAAGTCCTCCGTTGAACCCTGATAAAAAGTGTCATCATAGAGTACATTTGCATCGGGATCATCTAAATAAAATAATTTAGCATCTGGAAATGATCCTTGGTTGGAATTCCCAATACTGCTTCTTGGAGAGATTTTTACTTCTAATTGAAATCCTTTGTAATAATCATTATTATTAGCTCCATAGTCTACAATTATAGGAATGTCATCTTGTTTTATTTTGAAAATATAAAGCCCCCCTCCTTTTCCATGATTATGTTCATCTGTTTGATAGCTCAAGCGAGTGGCTTTATTATTAGTTATTTCGCAATTTATAATAGTCAAAAAGACTTTCCTCATTCTAAAAATCTCATTGGCTATAGGCATCCACGGGATTTTTTTTTCGAAAATTAAATATTTTACTTTAGAATAGCCAGCTTCAGTAGACAAAAAATAAATGCCCCCCCCTGCAAATCCAGGTGATTCATTACCCTCAATTGTTACCTTATTCAATAAGAGATTAGCATTCCGACAAGCAATTCCCCCACCACCATCTGGTTGATTTCTACCTTTTCCATCATCGTCTCCCCAAACATCGGGAGCCCCTGGAGCTCCATCTGTACTATCAGCATCACTGGCAAGCATATTCCACCCACATTTGTTATTGTTGATTCTACCCCCTAATATTCCAACTGTTGAGCCAAAGGTTATTCTAACTCCTCCGCCATTATTTGCTGAATAATTATGAGACAATATATTTTCCTCCATTAGAACTTTAGCCATAATTGAAATGTAGAGACCGCCACCATCATCTGCTGAATAGTTTTCTTTTATTATGTTCTTAATCAGATGAATGTAGTTACGTCTGGCTTCTTCAACATCACTCAAATCCCAATGTGCAGATGGATCTATATTTTCATCAGACAAACTTACTGCTTCTGATACTTCATGATACTTTGGTACTGCAGTAACTATTGCAACACCTCCACCGTCAAATGTTGCATTACTATCATCAATCTTTTTTGATTGATTTCCTTTGATTCTATTCTTTATGATTGAAGGCCAGCCATAACCATAACAACCAATTCCACCACCTCGTCTATTCGCAAAGTTCTCTTTTATGATGCATCCATAAACGACAGGACTACAATGATAAATCAACACTCCTCCTGCCCAACCATGTACAAAAGGAGAGTTCCCTCCCCTGGATTGATTATTCATAATCAGACAATTGGAGATATGAACACGACTTCTATTATGACTTCGGATTCCATTGAGTAGTCCATTAACACAAATACCTGCTCCACCAATCGTTTTATCACTTCCTTCCTTAACACTTATATGACCAATATGAACAATACCATTTGAATTGTTTTCAATTCTGATGACTCTATGAGTATTATTGCCAGAGATTATAGGAAGAAAATCTATAGTTTCATCATCTCCATAGTCTGATAATAACTCTTTTGACTCATCAATAATTCGATTAATTCCAGATATGGTTATAGGCTTTGTAATTACAAGCTCATCTTCCATATAAATTTCAGAGTCCATAATTAAAATATAATCTCCAACTCTTGAATTGTTGATTGCAGAAGTAATTGTCATGGCAGCTGTAGCTGGAGTTAAATAATTGCTTATATTATCTATAGCCTGATCTGATCCTGTCTTCTTAACAAATCTGATATTGCCATTGGAAGTAATAGTTTCTGTCGAATCTAATAATTTAGGTGCCAATGGATGATCTAAAATGTTCCTTGCCAATGAACCCGTATTATTTATTAGATTGAGATAATAAGAAGGATTTAAGTAAATTGGATTTTCTATATCTGACAATTCTTCCAAAAACTCGATTATACAATTGCGTTCACCATTTACATCAACACTATTTCCCATTTTACCCAATGGTGTACCAACATTTACCTTAATCCATAATGATTCATTTAGAGTTTTATTTACACTGGGCAATTGCTTAGAAACAAAACCATTGACTAATTCTGCATCACTGCCCTCATAACTATTATCTTCAATTACTGTCCTTATCTGCTTAATGATCCCATTTTTAATATCTGGATTACTGCTAATGTACTGCAAGATCTTATTGCGGACTTCAGCCTCATCAACATTCTCATATACAATATACTTAGGGAGAGGGAACCAATCTGGAAGGCCATTAATGTGTTTTATTAAAAAAGTGCTAAGAAAATCACCAGAGAAAAAAACTAAACTGTTAATAGAAGTATCACCAACTGTTAATCTTTCGTAACGAATAAGACCTTTTGCCATTGAAAATAAATCAGCTGTAGGCAATGTGTCAGTTACTCTGAACTTCCATCCCTTACAGAAGAGATTGGATATATCTCCCGCCTCAATAGACTTACGATTTGGTCCAAATATCTCTAGTTTACAATATGGCGGGTCAATTGAATCAATATGGGAAGAATCAACAGGACCGAACGGTAATCTAAATGCTCCTTGCCCTAGAAATGCCTTTTTATTTTTAATCCCATCAATTATATCTTTTACAGGAACTTTAACTTCTTCTCCCATTATAGCCCCTCCGTTTCTTCAGAAACATTTAAATTACCTGTCTGACTTTTGACTTTTAATCTATACTTATAAACATTTTCTGAATTTATAATCTCATCAGTTATACTATAGCTCCACTTAACTTGATCAGAATTAAAAATTGAATCATTTAACCAGCTAGTTATAGAAATAAATAGATTTGAAGCAACCACCCTTCGCTGCACAAGATATTGAAGTTGTTCGTCAGAACTCCAGAGCAATCGATTTTGCATTTCTCCATCAACTGTTATCCTTTCCATATTTTGTAAAACAGGAGGCTCTGGAGGCTGTATGTCGAAAGCCTGCCCAATTTTTATTGCATTCATTTTTGACTTTACCTTAAGACCACCTACCCCTTCTGCTACAGCAACAACACCATACCAATATGGTTTCATTGATTT
>JAGLNY010000175.1 GCA_023139255.1 Spirochaetales bacterium | reverse complement strand
GAAGAAAACAGGAGTGAGGAGGAAATTGCTGAATCCTTTGTGAAAGAGCTGAAATTTAAAAGAAAATTTATCAGAACCATTATCAAAAAAAGGGTTTTACGATTTCTTGCTAAAATACAATGAACTTTATAGGTGAAAGTAATTATTCGACATTAATCATCGGGCTGCTCTTTATGGGTGCTGTCTTCCTTATTGCATATATACGGAATGTAGAAGCACGTCGTATCAGAAAACTGTTTCGTGAGGGTGAGATCCTATTAAGCTCTTTCGGTGTGCAGTATTACGGTATTGAGTCTGAACCCGGAAATCCATTAAGAAGTACAGGATCACTGGTTTTGACAAATGATGGTATTTATTATCATGCGAAATTTTCACAGAAGAAACTGCAGATCCCCGGTGACAATATAAGCTCTATTACAGCTGTTGATACTTTTAAAGGGAAAAATATGTATATGAAAATAGTTTCCGTTAATTTTGTGAATGAGAAAGGAGAACGGGACAGAGCTGGTTTCAGGATACCTTATCCGGAACGATGGTCACAGGCTATTAATAAAATATTTTGCAAATAAAAAAACCGGCTGTGATAGCCGGTTTTTTTGTTTGATTGTTCAATTAAAGTTTTTTTTAACGAATTGCGAGTTCTGTTTCTCCATCAAAAAAAGCAACTTTAGCGAAATCAGGAACAAGATTCATTTTGCTTCCAACTGCAGGAATAATTGTAGGCTCAATCTTAGCAACTGCCTGATGAGTACCGGTTGCAACAATAACGTGTGTTTCTGCACCTAGTGGTTCAACAACAAGAACTTCAGTAGGAATTGATACACCCTCAATTGCTTCTGGCACATAAGTCAGATTCTCTGGGCGTATACCAAGAACAACATCTTTGCCGTTGTAATCTTTTAAGAGATCCTTATAAGAATCATCAACTTTAATTTTAAAAGTTTCCTCTATTGCATAAAGAGTATCATCTTCCAGGGAAATTTTAACGCTAAAGAAGTTCATTGGCGGTGAACCAATAAAACCTGCGACGAATTTGTTAGTCGGCCTGTTATAAAGATCAAGCGGGCTGCCAATCTGTTGGATAATACCAAACTTCATAACAACAATTTTGTCAGCCATGGTCATAGCCTCAACCTGATCATGTGTTACATAAATCATTGTTGCCTCAAGTCTGCTGTGCAGTGATGAAATCTCCGCACGCATCTGCACTCTCAATTTTGCATCAAGGTTTGAAAGAGGTTCGTCAAAGAGGAAAACTTTTGGTTTTCTTACGATTGCCCTTCCTACCGCGACACGCTGTCTCTGTCCACCGGAAAGTGCTTTAGGTTTTCTGTCAAGCAGCTCTTCAATATCAAGAATCTTGGCTGCTTCCCGTACACGTTGGCTGATTTCAGCTTTTGGAAATTTTCTGATTTTCAGACCGAACGCCATGTTGTCATATACGCTCATATGCGGGTACAGAGCGTAATTCTGGAATACCATTGCAATATCCCTGTCTTTCGGCGGTACATCATTAACTATTTTTCCGTCAATAGTTATTTCGCCGTTCGTGATATCCTCAAGCCCTGCTACCATTCTTAGGGTAGTGGACTTCCCGCAGCCGGACGGACCGACCAGTACTACAAATTCCTGATCCTGGATGTCGATGTTTATGCTGTCTACAGCCTTTACACCTCCGTCATACACCTTAGTAATATTCTTCAATTCTACTGTGGCCATAATAAACCCCCATGTTTATCTTATGTCTGTAACGATACTATGAAAACTGTGACTTGTCAATTCTAATTCCGATTCAATATAAAATCCAATATAAAATC